>QGUU01000111.1 GCA_003242525.1 Pseudomonadota bacterium
GCGCCAGCTGCTGAATGATATAGAGCAGGCCGATCGTGGCGACGATGGTGGCCTCGGGATTGTACTCCAGCCGCTGCAGAACCAGCCTTTCCGCCAGCCATGCCACGGCGCCGACCGCGAGCGGCGGCGCCACCAGCGCGGCCGCGAAGCCGAGGGCAGGGTGGCCGCCCAGCATGCTCGAGGTCACCCAGGCCAGCACCGCGCCAAGCATGAAGAACTCGCCATGCGCGACGTTGACGATGCGCATGACGCCGAACACCAAAGACAGGCCCAGCGCCGTCAGCGACAGCACCGCGGCGCTAACCAGCCCCTCAAGCAGGGCAAGGAAAAGATGCGGTCCGAAGGCCATTCAGCTTTCGCCTCCGGCTACGGCAAGGCAAGGAAAGTCGCTGCTGCAAAGGGCGGCCGCAAGGGCGAGGACCGTGATGTCCCCGCCCTTTGGCGGATGAACAAGCCCGTAGCCTGGGAGCGGAAGCAGTTCGCAGGTTCCTTGAATGGAAATGATCTTGCCGAGCCCGAAAACCTGAGGGGTGTGCAGTTTTCCTAGAGCGGCTGCGTGGTGTAGTCGGCCTCCGGCTCGTACATGCCATCCTCGATCGTCGTCTTGTGGACGACGTTGAGTTTCCCGTCCTTGACCTGCGAGATGAACTGGCTGCCGAATACCTGGTGGATCTTGCCGTTGAACAGCTTTCGTCCCTGCGGGTGTTCGGGCCCTTCGGTGAATTCGGTCATTGCCTCGGTGGCCTCCACCAGCTTGGCGCGATCCTGCGGGCCCTGGTAGCCGGCATCTTCCATCGCCTTCTTGATGACATAGAGCGTTTCCCAGCAGCCGAACATATGGGCGGCGGTGGAGACGTCCTTCGGATCGCCGGCAGCGGCGCCATTGTCGTCAATGCCGACGGCGGCGCGATAGGCTTTCTGCGCTTCCGTATCGTCCGGCTGCGCATAGCGCGGCGAGCCCTCCCAGAAATGGCTTCCCTCGAGATATTCGAGGCCAGGGCTGTTGATGTCCACCGCTTCGAGCGAGTCGATGAAGCCGAATAGCTTCGGGCCGCTGGAGCCGTAGAAGTCGCCCAGTTCCTTGACAAAGGTCAGCACGCCGGGGCCGACCATGACGTGGTAGATAACCTCGGTCTCCGACGGGATCTGGGGGAAATATTTGGTGAAAGATGATTCGGTCGGTGGAATGGCGATCTGCGCCACCACCTCGGCCCCGGCCTGCTTCAGGGCCGGGGGCAGGTAGTCGCGATGGTCGTAACCGAAGGCATAATCGGGAAAGATCTGCGTGACCTTCTTGCCGGCATTGGCCGCGATCCAGGGGGCAACCGATGTAACCTGCGCCCGCACGTCGGTGATACCCGGCTGCAGGCACCAGCGATTCAACTTGCCTGATGCGACGTGATAGCCCTCCGAGACGACGTAGTAGGGGATTTTCAGTTCGCCCGCCGTGGGCGCAGAGGCGATCACGACATGGGAAAACAGGGTTCCATAGACGATGTCGCACTTGTGCTGGTTGGCGAGTTTGGCCACCACTTCCGCCCCGCGTGCGGCATCCGTGCCGTCATCCTCGATGATGATCTCCACCGGGCGGCCGTTGATGCCGCCGGCGTCGTTGATCGCCTTCACCGCGGCACTGGTGGTGCGTTCGTACCAGCGGCCGTAGGCGGCGCCGATGCCCGTGCGATGCGACTGGAAACCGATCCGGATCGGCTCGGAAGATTGCGCCTGCGCGTATCGCACGAAGCCGGGCGCGGCTGCCAGCCCCACCCCGGCCGCCATGCCCTTGAGTGCGCTGCGGCGGCTGAGCCGCGGGCCTGAAAGATCGAAATACCCTTTGCGGTCAGTCATGGCAGTTCCCCTTTATATTGTCGACTTTGACCAACGAAAAAGGTGGAGGGCAAAGCTCCTCCGCAATGCCGAAAATTGCTTGTATGCAAACTAAATCATCAAAGCCTGGCGCTGACAAGCGGGCTTTCCGCAAGGGAAATTCAGCCCGCCGCGGGTGTTGAGAGCAGCCATAGACCGAAGACCGTGTACGCGATCATCAGGACCGTGAGGGGTACCTGGCTAAGCGCGGCGCGCCGGTTGTCCCCGTAAAGCCTGTAAGCCAGCGAGTGCGCAACCAGAACCGCCAGAACGTGGCCGATGATGATTGCACCGGCCTGGCAGTTCCACAGCCACCATGCCGAATGAGCGCCGGCGACAATTCCCGCAGACACGTGCATATGCGCGGTGCCGAACAGATCCCATCCCCGGGCGAAGGGGTCGGAAAGCGCCACGACGGCATACTGGCCGTTGACGAGCAGCGCCGTCATGTAATGGGCGATGTGGTAGGCCAGCGCGATGGGCACGATCGACCACACCAGCAGCCCGGCGGCAGGAGCGGGTCGAGCGCCGGGCCCTGCAAGCAACCGGCCCAGACCGAGTGCGAGCAGGAACAGCGCGGCGAGCACAAGGAAGGTCGCGACAAGCCCCATCGTCCCGATGCCGATGAGGGCTGTCCGCCCCGGATAGTCCAGCGGATTGACGCCGTTGAGGCCGAGCCAGAAGAAGGTCTTGGACAACCCGTCGAATGAAACGGAAGACAGTGCCAGCAGTGCGAAGGCGACGCCGCTCGCGGGCAGCGGCGTCGTGTCCAGCAGCTTCGCCCCGGGCCAGCGCAGGAAAAGCCGTTCGTCCTTGCGCTCAAGCGGCGCGAATCGTGCCACCATGGAAAAGAATATGCCGAGAAACTCGCCGCGCTGGCTCCACTGGTTATAGCCCAGGACCAGCATCGCGACGAAACTGGCCAGCCAATAGCCGCCCGCGGCTACGGCAAGGCGCGCCGGATCGCTCGGCGCCGGGTCGATAAGCTCGAACCAGGCGAAAGCGAGGAACAGAACCACTGCCGGCCACAGACCAATCCCTTCGACGAGCCTGGACCGGGCGCTGGCATGCCTGCCAAGCAGCGGCGAGAGAATTCGCCATGGCCCGTACCAGGGGTTGAGCCATGACCATAGATTGCCAAAGAGTCCATGCAGCAAAGTCAGCCCGGCCCATAACAGGGTCCAGACGGTCAGCGGCAGCGGGTTGGCGAGGGGATCCCTGCTGCCCCAGAAGCCGGCCGCCACAAGAACGGCAAAAAAGACGAAAGACAGCAGCGAGACTACGGTGCGCGGGCCGTCGCCGAACCTCCCCAGCGGCTGCTTGCGCTGCCATATCCGCTCTAGCGCCTGCGGCGGCAGCCATGCCAGCGCAAGGAAGGAGGCCGCAACCGCCAGCGCCCCGCCGGCGAGATAGTATCCCGTCGGCAGCAGCAGGACATGGCCGCTTTCGGACGCATGGGCGAATGCCGATGAAGGAAATACCGCCAATGCCAGCATGGCGGCGGCTGCACCGGCCATGTGTCGCGACGGCGATGCAGCGATGTCCGATTTTGATTGCAGCATGGAAGTCCCCCCGGCTTCCCTCGACAGCTAGACCTTGACCAGTTGTCGCACCCGGTCTTCCTCGCCAAAGACACGCAGGTAGCGTGCGATCTCCTTCGGGTCTCCCGTGGCCTTCTCGGGATTGTCGGAAAGCTTCACTGCAGGCCGGCCATTGGCCTCGGTCACCTTGCAGACCAGCGAGATGGCATTGAGACCGCTCGTCGGCGTGGGCGCGCAGCCGGCAAAATCATTGGTGAGATTGGTACCCCAGCCGAAGGCCATGCGCACCTTGCCCTCGAAATGACGGTAGGTTTCGATGATCGTGTCGACTTCCAGGCCATCGGAAAAGATGAGCAGCTTGCGCCGGGGATCGCGACCCTTGCTGCGCCACCAGGATATGATCTTTTCGCCGCCTTCGATCGGCGGCGCGCTGTCGGGACGAAACCCGGTCCAGTCCGCCACCCAGTCGGGCGCCTCGCGCAGGAAGGCGGCGGTGCCGAAGGCGTCGGGCAGCACGATCAGGAGGTTGCCGCCATAGTAGCGCTGCCAGTCCTGCAGCACCTTGTAGGGCGCCGCCTTGAGTTCCTCGTCCGTTTCCGCCAGCGCCGCCAGAACCATCGGCAGTTCATGGGCATTGGTGCCCAGCGCTTCCAGGTCCGTGTCCATGGCCAGCAGCACGTTCGATGTGCCGGTGAAGGCCTCGCCAATGCCTTCCTTGAGCGCCTCGACGCACCAGCGCTGCCACAGGAAGGAGTGTCGGCGCCGCGTTCCGAAATCGGAAATGTTGATGCCCGGCAGCTTCTTCAGCCGCTCCGTCTTGGCCCACATCTTGGCCTTGGCCCGGGCATAGAGCACGTCGAGCGCGAAGGGCCCGAAAACCTTCATGGCCGAACGGGAGCGCAACTCGTTGATGATGGCGAGCGCGGGGATTTCCCACATGGTGGTGTACATCCACGGCCCCGAGAATGTCAGTTCATACTGCCCGTCGCGCTTTTCGAGGTGGTATTCAGGCAGCCTGAAATTCTCCAGCCAGGCGAGGAACTCCGGCTCGAAGATCTGCTTGCGGCCATAGAATGTATTGCCGCCCAGCCAGATCATTTCCTTTTTGGCAAAACGCAGGGTGCGGGCGTGGTCCAGTTGCTCGCGCAACTCCCCCTCGTCGATCTCGTCGGCCAGCCGGACCGGGCTGCGATTGATCAGCGAGAAGGTGGTCTCCACTTTCGGGTACATGCCCCAGATCATCTGGAGCATGAGCAGCTTGTAGAAATCCGTGTCGAGCAGGCTGCGCACGATCGGGTCGAGTTTCCATGTGTGGTTGTACACCCGTCGTGCGATGTCAGTCTTGGTCATGCGTCGCGGCCCTCGTTGCCGAACCTGTCGGCCCCTGCGAAATGCCTACTTAGCATCGATTCCGAAAAAGTGCTGCCCGCTTCGTTGCTGGCCCAGCAGAAACCAGAGGCCCCTACGGCCAGGTTGCCGTGCTCGACAAGGTGAGGAACGCGTGAGCGCCAAGGACGATGAAGCCGGCACCAATGGCCAGGCAAAGCGGCGAATAAAGGCGCACATCCAGCCTCGCGAAGGGCTGCTCGGGAGTCAGCCGCCGCCACCACGGCGTGAACCCGATTACGCCGCGGCCGAAGAATACCAATCCGATCATGATGGAGGTGGCGGCAAGCCCCTCATGCGTGAAAGGCGTTGCAAACACCCCTTGCAGCGCCATGGGCCATAGCGTCACCAGAACCAGGCAGGCCGCCACGGCGAACGCGGCGGAGGGTGAGGGCATCTCCTTCACCTCGCGAAAGCCGATGACGGCGCGGGCGCAGGAAGCGGGGTCGCGACCCGGCCAGATGCCGCCGATTGCCCAATAGACATGGAGCGACGTGATCAGCAGCAGGATTACGGAGAGTGCGCAGGCCAGGATGAGCATGGGGTCGGGCGTCAGGGATGATTGTGGCCGTAATGCGGATCTCCCGGCAAGCGCCCGTACCTATCGCGTTCCCAGTGCTCATGATGACGATGCTCATGCCCGTGATGGTGGTCATGATGTGTGTCGCGCAGGGGCTCGAACGGAGCCCGGACTGCCGCAACGGTAGCGCCCAACTCCTCCAGCATCGTGCGTATGCCATCGTCGCGCAGGACGAGAATACGGCCGGGAGATATGGCCGTAGCCACATGCCGGCCGCCCAGATGCCAGGCAAGTTCTGCCAGATGTGCCCCGTCGCGCGCCCGAACTTCCAGCAGCTCCTCCTCGGCTGCTTCGATTTCGATCTGGCGTCCGTCCTCGAGAACCAGCCGGTCGCCTACGGCCAGCAAAGTGGGTTCTGTGAAATCCGCGAGGATTTGCCCGCCACCGGTCAGCACCAGGGCGCGGCGGCGCAACCGGCGCTCGCCATGCGCCAGCGCGACGCGGTCTGCGGGCTGGGCGCTGATCCCGTGGTCACCCCGGCGCAAAACCGATGTCACGCGCGGGAACTTGGTAAAATCGGTCTGGATATTGAGTTTCACGGCGCACTCCGCGATCGTCCGAATGTCACGTTTATTTTTATTATCACGATATTGCAGTGGCCATTCGGCCCAGCGAAATCTCCCGCGGCGGAGCAAAAGACCGCTGCAGGCGGCCGATCATAGGCTTCTGCCGTCCACTTTCCGAGGGTTGAGATCGTCGACTTCGACCCCTTCGAGGCAGCGGACGTTGACCGCGATCATTGTCTTTCCATCGGGCCTTGAGCCGCGCGCAAAAGGCTGTATGCCGCAAACCCGGCAGAACTGGTGGTGGATGGCATGCCGGTTGAAAAGATATTCGTTCAGCCTATCCTGGCCTGAAAGGAGAGTGAACTGCTCTTCAGGTGCGAAAGCAAGGATGGAGCCCAATCGACCGCACCGCGAGCAGTTGCAGCTGACCGTATCATCCAGGTCGGCGGTCACTTCGTAACGCACGGCCCCACATTGGCAACTTCCCGTATAGCGTTGGGCGCTCATAGATCTTCCTTTCACAGGCGGGTCTGTAGAAATCGCGGGAACCATGCCAGTTCCGCTTCGTTTTGCGCAATGCGCCGGAAGGGGTTTTAAGATGGAATGACAGGAGAGTGAGAGTGTTTTTTTACGACCTTGCACGAAGGCTTCCCGCAGCGGCGGTGGCAATCGCGGCAATGGCTATGCCTCTGTCGGCACAGCCGCTGGATGATTCGACGGTCGGCAGGATCGTTGGCTCGGACGTGAAGGAGGAAGAGACGACGGCCGCAGCCGATGAGGACAAGGTGGTCGCTGCCATCGACAGGACATCGGAAAACATCGGCGCGGTACGCAAGACCACAAATGTGAATCAGGTCGATATCGTCTTTCTGAAAGATACGGCGCGCACCGAGGGTGGGCCGACACGCGCAATAGCGGAAAAGATCGAGCAGCACCGCAGCGAAATAGCCGCCTTGCGGCAGGAAATAGAGGCCAACGCGCTTCTCTATCACGCCATCGATTCGCGCCGTGTTCTGGTCGAGGACGTGCTTGCGGTTGATTTTGAGGGGGCGGAAAAGGTCGTCATCTACGCCGCGGCAAAGCCCGCAGACTGAGCCGTCGCCTCTTGGCAGGCACACGAATAGCCGTCTTCCTTGACCGATATAGCTTGTTGCGCGCACCGGTTTCGGTTTCTATACAGGGCAATGCCTTGTCGGGTCGTGCGTCCGCTGGAACGGGGCAGGACGCCGGGCGTCATCGTCAATCGGGAGTGGTGGAAGGAAGCGGATGGCTGACGAACTGGCGGAAGATATCATCACAAGGATCAAGAAATACGCGGAAGCCGGCGGCGACGAGATCACCACAAAAACCGACCTGACTGCGTTGGGCATCCACTCGCTGGAGCTGACAGAGATCATTTTCGATCTGGAGGAAGCGTACGGAATCGAAATCGAGATGAACACGGTCGATGCCTGGAGCAATCTGAAGAACGTGGGCGACATCGTAGAGGCAGTCCGCGAACTCATCGCCAAGAAAGAAGCCTGAGCCCTTCATGCGCAGCCGCGTCGT
>QGUU01000600.1 GCA_003242525.1 Pseudomonadota bacterium
GGCGCCAGCAGGGAAATGTTCCGAAATTTCTCGGGTTTTCACGCCACGAGAATGCCGCGTCACCATCCGACAGGCCAAGCTGCTGGCGGATCGCCTCCGTGCGCTCCTCGCCGATGTTCTTGGCGATAGGGCCCGCGCCCTCGAGCTTGTCGCCTTCCTTGCGCCAGAAAATGTAGCCGAGACCGGGCTGGCCCTCGCCCTGCGCCCAGGAATTCATGCGGTCGCAAAAGGCGCGCGAGCCACCGGTCTTTGCCGGAATGGCCCAGACCTCTGCCTTCGCATCATTGGCCAGGATGTTGGCGAAAACCTTGAAGCCGGAGCCGCGGAAGTGCTCGGACACCTCTTCCATGACGATCGGATTGCGCAGGTCCGGCTTGTCGGTGCCGTATTTGCGCAAAGCCTCTTCATAGGGAATTCGGGGAAACTCCCGCGTCACGGGCTTGCCCTCAGCGAAGGTTTCGAAAATCCCTCGCATGACCGGTTCCATGGTTGCGAGCCCATCCTCCTGCTCGACGAAGCTCATCTCCAGGTCGAGCTGGTAGAACTCGCCCGGCAGCCGGTCGGCGCGCGGGTCCTCGTCGCGGAAGCAGGGCGCGATCTGGAAATAGCGGTCGAAGCCCGACACCATGATGAGCTGCTTGTACTGCTGCGGTGCCTGCGGCAGTGCGTAGAAGGTCCCCGGATGAATGCGGGACGGAACGAGGAAGTCGCGCGCGCCCTCTGGTGAGGAGGCCGTCAGGATCGGCGTGGAGAACTCCGTGAATCCGGCTTCTGCCATGCGCCGGCGCATCTCGGCGATGATGCGGGTTCGCTGCACGATGTTCCTATGCAGGGTTTCGCGGCGCAGATCGAGGAAGCGGTATTTGAGCCGAATATCCTCCGGATAGTCCGGCTCGCCGAAAACGGGCAGCGGCAGTTCCTTCGCCACCGACAGCACCTCGATCTCCTGCGCAAAGACCTCGATCTCGCCAGTCTCGAGATTCGGGTTGATGGCTTCCTGCGCACGCGCCTTCACCTGGCCGTCCACCCGGATCACCCACTCGCTGCGGACCTTCTCCGCCATCTTGAACGCCGGCGAATCAGGGTCGGCGACGATCTGGGTCATGCCGTAGTGATCGCGCAGGTCGATGAAGAGAAGCCCACCATGATCGCGGACGCGGTGGACCCAGCCGGAGAGGCGAACGTTCTGGCCGGCGTCGGCCTTTCTCAATTGAGCGCAGGTGTGGCTGCGATAGCGGTGCATGGTGGGCTGCTTCCGATTAAAGGTTACAGGGCGGCTGGCTTCGGGAATCCTGCCGCGACATCGGCGGGAAAAGCGCATGCGGGGTCAGGTTTGTCAAGGCGATGGCGCAATGGCGGTCCTGCTTTGGGCCCTCAACGACCATATGCCTTGACGAAAACCTTGCCGGCTGGAATGGAAAGATAGTTTCTCCAATCAAAAGCAGTTTGATGCACGTCATTACCAAGCAGGCCGAACTCGAAACCGTCATCGCCGCATTCGAAAAAGCAGATTTCGTTACCGTCGACACCGAGTTCATCCGCGAAACCACTTTCTGGCCGGTGCTTTGCCTCATCCAGATGGCAACGCCAGGGATGTCGGCGTTGATCGATCCCTTGTCGCCGGGACTCGACCTCAAGCCCTTTTTCCGTCTCATGGGCAACGAGAAGGTCGTCAAGGTATTCCACGCCGCGCGCCAGGATATCGAGATCATCGTTCATCTGGGCGACCTCGTTCCGAACCCGTTGTTCGACACGCAGGTCGCGGCAATGGTCTGCGGCTTTGGCGATGCTGTTTCCTATGACCAGCTTGTCCAGAAGATCACCGGCGTGCAACTCGACAAATCCTTGCGTTTCACCGATTGGCGGCAGAGACCGTTGTCTGACAAGCAACTGGAATATGCGCTGGCCGACGTCACCCACCTGATCGATGTCTATCTGCATCTCAAGACGCAGTTGGAGCGCGAGAACCGGGCCCACTGGCTCAAGGAAGAAATGGAAGTTCTTACCTCTCGCGGCAC
>QGUU01000112.1 GCA_003242525.1 Pseudomonadota bacterium
ACGGTGCTTGCCTGCAAGGACTGGCTGCGCTTCTGCCTGACTGGAACGCTCGGGACAGATCTTACCGAAGCCAGCACATCCTTTACCGAGGTCGAGAGCCAAGCCTACGCGCCCGACATACTCTCGCTTTTCGGGCTCGATGAGATTGCCGGGGCTTTGCCGCAGGTGACGCCGCCGGACGCCATAGTCGGGCACGTCACGGAAGAGGCCGCTCGCCTCACCGGCCTCGTCGCCGGAACGCCAGTCGCGGCCGGCCTGCATGACGTCACCGCCTCTGCGCTGGGAATTGGTGGCTATGGCGAGGGCATCGTCGCCATCGTTGCCGGCACTTATTCAATCAACGAGACCGTTTCGAATGCTCCGCGCATGGACGCACGCTGGTTCTGCCGTAACGGGTTGAAGCTGGGCGAATGGAACAACATGGCCATTTCGCCAGCATCCGCTGCCAACTACGACTGGTTTCTCGACACGCTTTGCGGCTCGGAACGCGAGGCCGCGGAAGCGGAGGGCCGCTCCATCCATGCCATTGTCGGGGCGGAAATCGAGGCGGCCTTGGCGCGCCCGTCGACCCTTCTGTTCCATCCCTATCTGTTCGGCTCGCCGCATGGGCCCATCGCCAGTGCAGGGTTCCTGGGACTGCGGGGCTGGCACGATCGCGGCGACATGCTGCGCGCCGTGATCGAAGGCATCGCCTTCAACCACCGGGTCCATGTGGATGCCTTGCGCGAGGGATTTGCCCCGCGGGAGGCAAGGCTGACCGGGGGCATTTCGCGCAATCCGGTTTTCGCCGGGATCTTCGCCGACGTGCTTGGCATGCCGGTGACGGTAACCGAGACCGAAGAAGCCGCTGCCTGGGGAGCCGCGCTCTGCGCAGGTGCGGGCGTTGGCCTGTTTGCCTCGCCGCGCCATGATCCACGCGATTTCTCCGCGCTCGAACATGCGTACAGACCCGATCCTGCACGTAGTGCCGCATTGGACGTACGCTACCGTTTGCACTGCGAAGCCGCCGCGCAGCTTTCCCGGCTTTGGCCGGAAATCGAGCGGCTTGCGGAAGGCCCGAATCGGTGAACGGGCCGGGCCAGTCTCTCATTCATACGGTGCCATGACACAGCAAACCCGCGATATCGACGTGCTCATCCTTGGCGCCGGCATCAACGGCGCCGGCCTGTTCCGCGACCTGTGCGAACAGGGCCTGACCGTGGCCATAGTGGACAAGGCGGACTTCGGTTCCGGCACGAGTGCGGCTCCTTCGCGGCTGATCCATGGGGGCATCAAATATCTGGAGACGGGAGAGTTGCGTCTCGTCGCCCAGTCGACGCTGGAACGGAATCTTCTGCTACGCAACGCGCCGCACGCGGTGAAGCCTCTGGCGACTGTCATTCCGATCTTCTCGTGGTTGACTGGTATCGGCGCGGCGCTAAGGACCCTGCTCGGAAGCACGACTGCACCGCGCAGCCGCGGCGCCGTTCTGATCAGGATCGGGCTGGCAATGTATGATTTCTATGGTGCGCGCCACCGGGTCATGCCCAGACACGCATTCTGGTCGAAAAAGCGGGCGCTGGCCGAGATTCCGCCTCTGACCCCGCGTATCGTCGCTGCCGGCACCTACTACGACGCAACGGTGCGCCATCCCGAGAGGCTGGTGCTGGAGCTGCTTCAGGACGGAGTCAAGGCGAGCCCGGACTCGGAGGCGCTGAACTATGCAACGCTGGCTAGGACCGAGGCAGGCGGAATCCATTTCTCTCTCCCGGACGGAAGCGAAAGAAGCTTCCGGCCGCGAATAGTCGTCAATGCCGCCGGCCCATGGATCGACCGGGTGAACGAGGCGCTTGGCGCGCCCTCGCGGCTGATCGGGGGGACAAAGGGCTCGCACATCCTGCTCGACCATCCCGACCTGCTCAGGGCTCTGAATGGGCGCATGATCTATTTCGAAGCCAATGACGGCCGCATCTGCCTGGTGTTCGACTATCTCGGCCGGGCACTCGTCGGCTCCACCGACATCAGGGCAGACGATCCGGACGCCGTTCGCTGCGAAGACGATGAAATAAACTATTTCCTTGAAAGCCTGCGCGAACTGTTTCCCGGGCTTTCCTTCGAGCGGAAGCAGATCGTCTATGCCTATTCGGGAATCCGTCCGCTGCCTGCCTCGGACGGCACGGCGCCGGGACTCATCAGCCGGGACCATTCCGCCCCGATAACCGAGCCGGGAGAAGGGCGTCCCTGGCCGATCATCTCCCTGGTCGGCGGAAAGTGGACGACCTTTCGCGGCTTTGCCGAGGAAGTCGCCGACATGCTGCTTTCCCGCCTGGGCCGGACAAGGCGCATCAGCACGCGTGACCTGCCTATTGGCGGAGGACGCGATTTCCCCGCGGAGGAAGCGTCCCGGAAACGTTGGGTCGAGGACGTGGCGCAGGAAACCGGACTTCCGCGACACCGTGTCGAACTTCTGCTTGACCGCTATGGCACCTCCGCCCGCACTATCCTGGCTTATGAGGCCGAGAGGGGTGCGGAAATGCTGCTGGACGCACCCGACTATTCCATCGCTGAAATCGAGTGGCTTGCCCGCAACGAGCAGGTCGTTCATCTGGCCGATCTCGTGCTGCGGCGGACCACGCTGGCCATTACCGGTCGCCTGAGCCGTCGCGATCTTGAATGCATGGCGGATGTCGTTGCCGGCGCTTTCGGCTGGTCGCAGCCAAGACGGGAAGCCGAGCTTGAGGCGACACGCAATGAATTGTCGGAGCGTCACAGGTTGCGCTGTTAGGCTGCCACCCAACCGGAGAACCGGACAGGACTCGAGGCAGAGTGACGGTGGGGCGTATCTCCAAGGCGGAATCCTGACAACCGGAGGGCTTTGAGACCTGCTATCGCAAGCCACCGGAATGGATTTCGTGGGGGGTGGTTTCGTGAAGTGCAAGTTGATCGTCGACCCAGCCAGGGCCGGGGTTCTATGCATCGATCTGCAGGAGGAGCATCGCAAGGACAGCCGCTATCTGGTTGAGGGGTTCGAAGCAATCCTGCAGCGGGTCCGGCGTATCCAGCAGGTGGCGCGGGCCCTCGGCATTCCGGTCTATCATTCGGCCTATGTGGTGGATCCTTCAAAGCCAGGAAGGCCGTTCCACCCGACCATGCCGGACGGAGCGTCGGCCTTCAGCGATGTCAATGATCCACTCACCGCCATATGCCCGGAAGTAGGCCCAGTGGGCGAGGAGTCTGTGCTGATCAAGTCTGATGCCAGCACGTTCGCCCAGGCCGATGTGCCGCAATTGTTCAGGGCGCGCGGGATCGAATGGCTGTTCATCGTTGGCGTATGGACCGAGGCCTGCATCACGGCCACGGTAAAGGACGCAGTCGATATGGGCTTTCGCGTTGCGCTGGTAAAGGACGCCTGCGGCAGCGGCACCACCGCCATGCACCAGACCGCGGTTCTGAATATGGCAAACAGGCTCTATGGTGGCGCGGTGACGGACACGGAGGGCGCCTGCGGCCTGCTGGCAGGAGAAGAAGTCGAGGTCTGGCGCGTGCAGGGAGCTGTTCCTATCCGCTTTACCTACGACAATGCAGCTCAACTCTATGAGGCTTTGTAAGTCGGAAGCGTTGTTTGCGAGGCGCCGACTGTCTCGTAACCTTCAACAGAGACTGTACGCGGCTGTCGCAATTGGCAGCCAATATGTATAGCCTGCCGGCAAACACGGGCAGGTGCGATGGCGGAACGCAAGGCGCAGAAGGATCGGACGATGGCCGGCGACGGGCCGGATGCAAGCAGGGCCGGATGGAGCGGAAGCAGGAGTTCGGGGGTCAGCGTCCACGCAGCCGTTGCCAATGAGATCGGCTTTCGCATTGTGCGGGGAGACTATCCGCCGGGCACCATCCTTCCCAATGAGGCGCAATGGTCCGAGATGTTCGACGTCAGCCGCTCGGCGGTGCGCGAGGCGATCAAGATGCTCATGGCCAAGAGCCTGCTGGCATCGCGACCAAAGGTTGGCAGTCGGGTTGAGCCGCGTGAGCGCTGGAACCTGTTGGATCGTGATGTGCTTTCCTGGTACGCGACGTCGCCAGGGCGCGACAGTTTCATGCGTACGGTGCAGGAATTTCGCTACATCATCGAGCCGGAGGCGACGGCCTTCGCAGCCCTGCGCCGTACCGACGAGCAGATGGCGGAGATAAGCAAGGCCTGCCAGGACATGCGCCTGGCTCGCAACCTGGAGGAGCGCACCAAGGCAGACACCCGCTTCCACCTCGCCATCCTGCGTGCCGCAGGCAATGATCTGCTGGTCCCGCTCGGTGTCCTGATAGAATCCGCATTCGATCACCTCTTCCGCTATGTGACCCGGGAGGGCGAAGACCTGGATCATGCGCAAAAACTGCATGAGGCGATCGAACGCAATATAAGGTTGCAACGTCCGGAAGCAGCCCGCAACGCCGTGCGCAAGCTTCTGGTCAACACCGACAGGATCGTTGCCGGCCATCCCTGAATTTCAGCTCCCATCAGGAATTCCCGATGTCCCGTCCCAACGTGCTGTTCATCTGCGCCGACCAGTGGCGCGGCGACTGTCTCTCGGTGCTCGGCCATTCGAATGTTCGAACCCCCAACATCGATGCGCTGGCGGCGGACGGCCTGCTGTTCAGGAATCATTTCAGCCAGTGCACACCCTGCGGGCCTTCGCGCACCAGTTTGCTGACCGGGCTCTACCTCATGAACCACCGCTCGGGGCGCAACGGCACGCCACTCGATGCCCGTCATACGAACATCGCGCTTGAGGCACGCAAGGCGGGCTACGAGCCCGTCCTTTTCGGCTATACCGATACGTGTCTCGATCCGCGCGATCGCGACCCGAACGATCCGGCGCTGACCAGCTACGACAAGGGCGTAATGCCCGGCTTTTCGGTCCCGCTTCATCTCCCGGACGACATGGGGCCCTGGATCGCCGACCTCGTGGCACGCGGCTACGATCTGCCGAACGGCCGTGAGGACGCGTTCAGGCCGCGAGAAGATTTCGACAGGCTGCCAGACCGTGGCTTCCGCTACATTCCTACGCGCTTCTCCGCGGAAGAAAGCGAAACGGCATTTCTGGCCAACAGATTCCTGGAATGGCTTGCGGTGCAGCGCGGAAAATCCTGGTTTGCCCATCTTGTGTTTTATCGCCCGCATCCGCCTTTGATTGCGCCGGAGCCTTACAACAGGCTTGTGGACCCCGCAGATGTCGTCTTTCCGGCGCGGGCGTCCTCTCTGGAGGAAGAAAAGCGACAGCACCCGATGCTTGCCTACGAACTCGATCGCCTGAGCGAGCCGGGGCGTTATGACGAACACAGCCCGCTTGATCCCGTTTCGGCCGATGAGCTGGAAATCCGCCAGATGCGCGCGACCTACTTTGGGCTGATCGCAGAGGTCGACCATCACATCGGCCGCATCGTGGAACATCTTAAAAAGACCGGGGAGTATGACAACACGCTCATCATCGTGACCAGCGATCATGCCGAGATGCTCGGCGAGCATCATGTCTGGGGCAAAGAGATCTATTTCGACCAGGCCTTCCATGTGCCGCTGGTGGTGCGTGATCCGCGTTCCGCGGCCAACTGCACGCGTGGCCTGCAGACCGAAGCATTTAGCGAAGCAATCGACCTCATGCCGACAATCCTGGACTGGCTCGGGCGCCCCGTTCCACGCGCTTGCAACGGGCGCTCCCTGCTGCCGCTGGTCTATGGCGCGCAACCGGAAGACTGGCGCACCGAGGTCTATTTCGAGCATGATTTCCGGACGGTGGTGACCCAGCAAGCGGAACGGGCGCTGGGCATAGGCTCGGACGAATGCAGCTATGCCGTCATCCGCGACAGGCGTTACAAATATGTTCATTTCGCAGCGCTGCCACCACTGCTGTTCGATCTCGAGAACGATCCGCACGAGATGGAGAATCTGGCCGATCGCCCGGAAATGAGCGTGACCGTGCTCCGCTACGCCCAGAAAATGTTGAGCTGGCGGCTTCGCCATGCCGACCGGACGCTGACGAACATGGCCCTGACCAGGGACGGCGTTTTTTCCCGAGCCTGAATTTCGATTCTGCCGGACGGGTGGCGGGGCCCTCGGTTCTGCGGCACCCGGGAAGTTCCCGTGCTCTGGAGCGACCGGTTTCTCGTGCTGGTTCTGACGGCTGCAGATTCGCACCGTGATAATGCTGCTGGTCTGAATGGAGCGGCCGATGGCGAGCTTGAACCCCACTACGGCCGATATGTCGCTGATAGATGGACGCTATGCGTGGATGCGGCTTGCCGTGTCCGTTGTGCTCGCGACCATCGGAGGGGTTGGCATGTGGGCCGTCGTGGTCGTCCTGCCCCAGGTTCAGGCAGAATTCGGCGTGGATCGCGCCGACGCCTCGCTGCCCTATACAGCGACCATGGTCGGCTTTGCTGCCGGTAACGTTGTTGTCGGACGCGCCATCGACCGTTTCGGCTATTGGTTGCCGGCGCTGTTTTCCTCGATCGGCCTTGGCGCCGGCTTTCTGCTCGCGGCGGCAACCGGTTCGATCCTGCAGTTCTCGCTTGTGCAGGGGGTGCTGATCGGTGTCGGCTGTTCGGCGATCTTCGGGCCGCTCATTGCCGACATTTCGCACTGGTTCCTCCGCCACCGCGGGCTGGCGGTCACCGGAGCAGCCGCCGGGAACTATCTCGCCGGCGCGTTCTGGCCCGCTGTCATGCCTTATCTGATGGCTGGCCAGGGCTGGCGGTTCGCCTATGCGGCGATCGGCATAGCGTGCCTCGTCACCATGGTGCCGCTTGTATTCATGTTGCGACGGAGTGCGCCGCGCGCTGCCTTCCAGCACACAGTGGCCAGTGGAGGAGGACGCTCGGCCCCGCTATCGCCGGCAGCGCTCCAGGCATTGTTGATCGTGGCGGGCTTCGGCTGCTGCATGGCGATGTCGATGCCGCAGGTTCATATCGTCGCTTACTGCATGGATCTCGGCTATGGCGTCGCTCACGGCGCTGACATGCTCGCCATCATGCTGGCTGCGGGTGTCGTCAGCCGCATAGGCTCCGGTTTTCTTGCCGACCGTATCGGCGCCGTGCGGACGCTGTTCCTCGGCTCCGCATTGCAGGGCCTTTCGCTGCTGCTCTACATACCGTTCGACGGGCTTGTCTCGCTTTACCTGGTGTCGCTGGTTTTCGGCCTGTCGCAGGGCGGCATCGTGCCTTGCTATGCCATCATCGTGCGCAACTACATGCCGGCCGAGGAGGCCGGCCAGCGGGTTGGGCTGGTGATGATGGCTACCATCTTTGGTATGGCCGTCGGCGGGTGGATGAGCGGATGGATCTATGACCTGCACGCCCCCTATTCGGGGGGGTTCCTAAAGGGGATGGGCTGGGATTCCGTAAATTTCCCCGGGTTTGAAAACAAAATGGGGCGAAAAAGGCCGCCTATGG
>QGUU01000601.1 GCA_003242525.1 Pseudomonadota bacterium
AAGACCCCGTTCGACGTTCCCTGTATGCGGCCCGCGCGGGCCTGGAAAAAAGTATCCCTTCCGGGTGCGGCGTCGCGCTGTTGCGCGCGGCCAAGGCGCTGGACAATATCCAGACCGATAACGCCGACCAGAAGTTCGGCGTGGATATTGTGCGCCGGGCCATTGAAGCCCCTGTTCGCCAGATCGCCGAAAATGCCGGCGAGGAGGGCTCGATCATCGTCGGCAAGCTGCGTGAGAAGACCGATTACGCCTATGGCTGGAATGCCCAGAGCGGTGAATATGGCGACATGTTCAAGCAGGGCGTCATCGACCCGGCCAAGGTCGTGCGCACCGCGCTTCAGGACGCCGCTTCGGTTGCCGGCCTGCTGGTGACCACCGAGGCCATGATCGCCGAGAAGCCGAAGAAGGAAACTGCGCCCGCCATGCCGGGTGGCGGCGGCATGGACTTCTGATCCGGCCAAAGGAAGGCCCGCTCGTCCGAGCGGGCCTTTCACATTGTGCCTTCTGATAGTATCGGGGTGGCCCTGTGGGCCAACAAGCGGCGTCAGCGAGCGGTGCGCTCCGGTTTCAGCGAACCTGGTCCGCAGGACGATAGACGCGCTCGGCCGTATTCCAGAAGATGTCGGCTTCGGCTTCGGACCCATGCTTTGACGCCGCCGCCAGGTGCGCGGCAATCAGATTCGCGTGACTGGTCCACAGCTTCTCGATCGGAAAGTTCGAGCCGAACATCAGCCGCTTGGTTCCGAGGACTTCAATCGCGGTGTCGTAAATCAGCGAGATAAGCTCCGGGTCGTTGCGACGAACGAATGTGCCGAGCCCGGAGAGCTTGGCATAGAGGTTGGGCGCCGAGGCCAATGTCTGCAGCCCCTCCTTCCAGGCCTCCACCGTGGCAGGATCGGCCGAGACGAGCATGCCGCAATGCGTCAGGATGAAGTTTGTCTGCGGATTTTCCGCCACAAGCTGCAAGCCGTCCTTCATCTGGCCGGGAAAGAGCTGCAGATCGAAGGAAAGGCCGTAATCCTTCAACCGCCCTACATTGGCCCGCACTTTCGGATCGATCACCTGATCCGCCGAAGGAGCGAAGCGGAAAGCTGGCGTTTCATGCCAATGCAACTGCATGCGCACGCCACGCAGGAGCGGATAGGTGATCAGCCGGTCGAGTTGGGGGCGCACGTCATCGGCGGTCATGTCGGCATAGCCGACGATCGCGTGCGGCCAGCCGGTACGGGCAGCGATCTCGGAAACGAACGCTACCTCCCTTTCAAAGTCCTCCCTCGCCCAGTTCGTCTGGACGTAGACGCCCTTTTCGACGCCTGAACCCTGCTGGTCGGCCAGGAATTCCTCGATCGGGTAGTCGCGCCGGATAGGTTCGTAGGCGCCAAATATGCGCGGCACCATAGGTCCTACCAGCCATGGCTGGTCGTCGCGGCGCCAAATATGGAAGTGGGAATCGATCACCTTCTGCATCAGCTTGCCTCGCGCCACATGTCGCTAGCCCGGCCGGCTGGCCGCGAGAGCGACAGGATGAAATCCGACACCGTGCCAACGTTGGACCCGTCCGCAAGATCATCGAGATAGGGAAGCACGGCGCGCAATGCGGCCGTTCGTGGCCTGAAGCGCGGGTCGGCGGCCAGCGGGGTAAGCAGAGACAGCCGGAACGAAAGACCCTTCAGCTTGCGGAAGGCGCGTTCCATATCGGCGGTTCCTTCGCGCTCCAGGGCATCCGAAAGCACCACGGTGGCGGCGCCGCGCGCATAGGCGGCATAGCGGGGAACAGAGAGAAGGGCCAGCAATGTGGGCCCGATGCGGGTGCCGCCGTCCCAGTCCTCCACCGTGTCCTGGACACGTTCCAGCGCCAGCACAGGATTGGCAATGCGAAGCGCAGCGGTGATGCGGGTAAGCCGCGTGCCGAGGGTGAATACTTCCACGCGCCCGGCACTGCGCACCGCCGCATGGGCAAGCCGCAGGTAACCCTGCGTATAGGCCTTCATGGAACCGGAAATGTCGATCAGCAGAA
>QGUU01000113.1 GCA_003242525.1 Pseudomonadota bacterium
CTCGACCGGGATTCTGACGGAGAAGGCCCAGTTCGCCAGGCCGGAGGGCGGAATCGGCTTTTCCCCGGATGTGGGCGGCAGTCACATGCGGGCGCCGCTGGGTCCCTACGGAATGTACCGGGCGTTGACCGGGACCCGCATCGGTCCGGGCGATGCGCTGGGCAGCGGGCTGGCCACCCACACGATACCCGCCACACAGCAGGATGCCCTGACAAGCGCATTGATCGAGAGTGGCGATCCCGAGACAACGCTGGCCGCATTTTCAAGCCCGGTCGCTCGTGAGACGGATAGCTCTGCGCTGGCGGCGATCGACACTCATTTTTCCAAGCCCTCGCTTGAAGCGGTCGTCGAAAGCCTCGCCATGGCGTCGGACGAGTTCTCCGCGCAGACGCTGGCGACGATCCGCTCGCGCTCGCCTACCAGCCTGGCCGTCACCTTCCGGCAGATCCGGATGGCGCAGGGCCTTTCGATGGCGGAATGCATGAACATGGAGTTCCGCATTCTCAACCGCATGCTTGCCGGTCACGATTTCTACGAAGGCATTCGGGCCGCGATTGTCGACAAGGATCGGCAGCCGAAATGGCGGCCAGCCGAGTTGAGCGAAGTGAAGGCGGCCGATGTCGACGCCTATTTCGCGCCACTGGGCGAGCAGGAACTGGGGCTGTGAGCGATCGCGCTGCAGGCCCGGCAATACTGGAACCATCTATGGCGGAGACGGCCTTCGCCTGGTTTCTGCGCCTTGTCGCCGTCTACTGCCTGTTCTTCGGCATATTGTACTGGGTCCGCCTGATCGGCATCTATCCCGGTACTGCATGGCGCTTTGATCTCATGCCGACGCACTGGCAGGTGGCGGCGAGCATGCTTGCCGTGCTTTTTCCTTTCGCGGCGGCGGGTCTGTGGATGCTGGCATCCTGGGGGCCGGTGATCTGGTTCCTTTGCGCCGTAACCGAGATCGTCATGTATGCCGGTTTTCCCGAGCTTTTCGGCCATCGTCCGTCAACTGTGGCGGCTCATCTTTTAGTGGCTGCTATCTACATTACGTTTCGCATCGGCATTTATTGGCGCAAACGTCGCCGGTCGGAATGACTTCAAGAAACGTTGGCTAAATCTTTAGGTTAATTTTCACCCCGCGGATGGGATTTCGTTAAGCCTGTTCTCAAGCCTCTTACCGGTAAGCTCTTGTTAGCCTTGGCGTTTAAGTCGAATTTTATGGGTATTCGATAGGGTCGCGGTCAAGGTGAGAACAACAAAAAATCACCGGGCGACAAACGAGAGGCAAAGACAATGATCAATCCGCGCCAGGCGGCCAAGACCGCCCCCGCATCCGACGACCGTCGCGAGGCCATCCGCTCACTCTACCTGGAATCGCTGCAACTGGTCGAGCGTCTTCACCGCCGTCTGCTCGACGTCATCAAGGACGAATTTGATCGCAACGGACGTTCCGACATCAACGCCATCCAGGCTCTCCTGCTCTTCAACATTGGCGATGCCGAGTTGACGGCCGGCGAACTGCGCTCGCGCGGCTACTATCTCGGCTCGAACGTATCCTACAACCTGAAGAAACTCGTGGAGCTGGGTTTCATCAACCACCAGCGCTCGCGCATAGACCGCCGGTCCGTGCGCATCTCGCTGACACCGAAGGGCCAGGAGGTCGCCGACGTGGTGGCCGGGCTCTATGAGCGCCACATCGGCTCGATCGAGCAGGTCGGCGGCATCAACCAGGAAGAGTTCAGGCAGATGAACCGCGCGCTGCAGCGGCTGGACCGCTTCTGGAATGACACCATCGCATATCGCATGTGATGCGAGGGGGGCGGCGCCGAATGAGTCGCCGCCCCGGATCAGCTGCCGGCGACGGGCTGTGCCGAAAATGCATCGGCTCGACTTCCTTTCGTGCACGGAGGCAAGCCATTTCACCGAGCGCCACGTTGCCGCCATATTCCGCGTGGAAGCGATGGAGGTGACGCGCTGCCCTGGCGGGCGGCTGCGCAGCCCGGCGGGCGGAGACGTCTATGGCGACGCCCTGACGGTACCGGACATGGTTGGCACATTGTTAAGATGCCAGCCTTACTGTGGTGGGCACCAGCCCGTTTGTTGAACCGATCGAGATGTCTGGAAGTTCCATGATTACCAGCCGCCGCCTGTTCCTTTCCGGTGTGACCGCTCTTGCCGCTTCCATGGTGACTCGGGGCGCGCAGGCACAGGACGTCATTTCCGACATACTGAGGGCTTCGGCCGGCGACTGGGTTGATACGTTCGACGCCCGCGCCACAGAAGGCGGAAAGGTCATCTCGAATGTGCCCATTTTCAGCCCGCAGACCATCTCCTACACCGAAATGGCCATCGGTCAGTACCGCAACCTCGTCGCGCAGGGTGGTTGGCCCATGGTTCCGGCCACAAAGAAACTGCAGCTCGGCGTCGTCGACCCCGATGTGGCGGTCTTGCGCAGGCGCCTGATGGTTTCGGGCGACCTGCCACAGGGTGCCGGCATTTCCAACGCTTTCGATTCCTACGTTGATGCCGCGCTCAAGCGATTCCAGCTTCGCCACGGCCTGCCCGGCGACGGCATTACCGGCAAATACACCTATGCAGCCATGAACATCTCGCCTCTGGTCCGTCTGGGCCAGTTGGAGACCAATCTGGTACGCCTGCGCGCAATGGGCGGCTTCCTTGGCGATCGCTACGTCGTGGTCAATATTCCTGCCCAGCAGGTCGAGGCCGTGGAAAACGGCCGCGTGGTGCTGCGTCACGCCGCTGTTGTGGGCAAGGTGGACCGCCAGACGCCGATACTGAATTCCAAGATAAACGAGATTATCGTCAATCCTTACTGGAACGCGCCGGTTTCGATCGTGCGCAAGGATATCATTCCGCTTATGCGGAAGAACCCGAACTACCTGAAGGAAAGCAAGATCCGCCTGCTTGCGCCGGATGGCAGCGAGGTCGATCCGATGACGATCGACTGGTCCACCGACGAGGCCGCCAAATATCGTTTCCGTCAGGATCCGGGCGCGATGAATGCAATGGCTTCGGTCAAGATCAACTTCCCGAGCCCCGACGGCGTCTACATGCACGATACGCCGCAGCAGAGCCTGTTCGGCAAGCTCATGCGCTTCGATTCTTCGGGCTGCGTGCGTGTCCAGAACGTGCGCGACCTCGTCACCTGGATCCTGCGCGACACCCCCGGTTGGGATCGCCAGCACTTCGAAGCCACGATCAAGACAGGCGAAACCGTGCCGGTCCAGGTCACCAATCCGGTTCCCGTCTACTTCACCTACATCTCGGCCTGGTCTACCGGCCCTGGTGTCGTCCAGTTCCGCGACGATATCTATGGCCGCGACGGGGTGGACGAGCTGCAGATCACCTCGGCACTCTAGAATTACTGGCCTCCGAGCGCGGCGCAGATTCCAGGGTCTGCGTCGCGGCGCAAACCGGCCAGCAAATTTCGCGCCCCATACGTGGCAGGGACGGGGTAACTGTGTTAAGGCCCCCGCAGTCTTTTCCGGCAGTAAGGATTTCCCGCCATGGCCACTTCGACGGTCGCGTCAACTTCGCTCGAATCCTTTTTCGAAACGCCACTTGCCGACGCCGATCCCGAGATCTTCGGGGCCATTCGCAACGAGCTTGGCCGGCAGCGGCATGAGATTGAGCTGATCGCCTCGGAAAACATCGTCTCGCGCGCCGTGCTTGAGGCGCAAGGGTCGATCATGACCAACAAATATGCCGAGGGCTATCCGGGCAAGCGCTACTACGGCGGCTGTCAGTTCGTTGACGTCGCCGAGGAGCTGGCGATCGAGCGCGCAAAGAAGCTGTTCGGGTGCAATTTTGCCAATGTGCAGCCCAATTCCGGCAGTCAGATGAACCAGGCCGTGTTCCTCGCGCTGCTGCAGCCCGGCGATACCTTCATGGGCCTGGACCTCAATTCCGGCGGCCACCTGACGCATGGCTCGCCGGTCAACATGAGCGGCAAGTGGTTCAAGGTTGTTTCCTACGGAGTGCGCCGCGACGACCATCTGCTTGACATGGACGAGGTCGAGAAAAAGGCGCATGAGCACAAGCCGAAGCTGATCCTGGCTGGCGGCACGGCCTATTCGCGCGTCTGGGACTGGAAGCGCTTCCGCGAGATCGCCGACTCCATCGGAGCCTACCTGATGGTGGACATGGCCCACATCGCCGGCCTCGTTGCGGCCGGGGTGCATCCGTCTCCGCTGCCGCACGCCCATGTGGTCACGACCACCACGCACAAGAGCCTGCGCGGCCCGCGCGGTGGCATGATCCTGACCAATGATGAGGATATGGCCAAGAAGATCAATTCGGCGGTCTTCCCCGGCCTGCAGGGTGGTCCGCTGATGCATGTCATTGCCGCCAAGGCGGTGGCCCTGGGCGAGGCCCTACAGCCCAGCTTCAAGGTCTATGCGCAGAATGTCGTCGCCAACGCCAAGGCGCTGGCTTCAAGTCTGCAGGAAACCGGGCTCGATATCGTCTCCGGCGGCACCGACAACCACCTGATGCTGGTCGATCTCCGGCCCAAGAACGCCACGGGCAAGCGCGCCGAGGCTGCTCTCGGACGCGCCAACATCACCTGCAACAAGAACGGAATCCCGTTTGATCCGGAAAAGCCGTTTGTTACTTCCGGAATCCGCCTGGGTACGCCGGCCTGCACCACCCGCGGCTTCGGCCAGGCCGAGTTCCGCGAGGTCGGCCAGCTGATCGCCGAAGTGCTCGACGGCCTCAAGGCGGCGAATTCCGACGAAGGCAATGCCGCCGTCGAGGCAGCTGTGAAGGCGAGGGTGACCGCGCTCACCGACCGCTTCCCGCTCTATCCCTATCTGGGCTAGGCAGGCGCTGGCGACAGGAGCGTTGCATCGCTATGTTGAGGCGACAGGCCGCTTTGCCTTGCCGGCAAAAGCACACTAAGCCTGTCGCCCATCCGACTCGCGAGCAAGGCTTTCCATGCGCTGTCCCTATTGCCAGTCCGAAGATACACAGGTGAAGGATTCCCGCCCCGCCGAAGACGGCGCGGCGATCCGGCGGCGACGCGTCTGTCCCGACTGCGGCGGCCGCTTCACCACTTTTGAAAGGGTGCAGTTGCGTGATCTTGTGGTGGTCAAGAAATCCGGCCGCAAGGTTCCGTTCGACCGTGACAAGCTCGCCCGCTCGATAGAGATCGCCGTCAGGAAGCGCAATGTCGATCCCGAGCGTATCGACCGTGCAGTAACCGGTATCGTGCGCCAGCTCGAAAGCTCGGGGGAGACGGAAGTTCCCTCCGCGGAGATTGGCCGGCTGGTCATGGAGGCGCTGAAGGCGCTGGACGATGTTGCCTATGTCCGTTTCGCCTCCGTTTATCGCAACTTCCGCGAAGCCAAGGATTTCCATGAATTGCTTGGCGAGTTGAAGGGTGACGAGGAACCGGCAGCGTGACGAAGCAGGCCATCGACAAGGCCCGGCAGGAAGCGCTGGATCGGCGCTACATGGCGGCTGCGCTGCGTCTGTCTCGCCGCAATCTCGGCCTGACGGGGACCAATCCCTCCGTGGGCACGCTGATTGTTCGCGACGATGGCGGCGGCCCGATGATCGTCGGCAGGGGCGTTACCGCCTTGGGCGGGCGGCCGCACGCCGAAGCCGAGGCGCTGGCCGAGGCCGGGGAGCTGGCCCGCGGCGCGACGGCCTATGTCACCCTGGAGCCATGCGCGCACCATGGCCGTACGCCGCCTTGCGCCAATGCGCTGATTGACGCGGGTATCGCCCGTGTCGTGGGTGGGGCCAGCGATCCCGATCCGCGCGTGTCCGGCAACGGCTATGCGATTCTGCGCGCCGCTGGCGTGGCGGTAACCGAAGGCGTTCTTGCCGAGGCGGCCGCCGACCTGATGGCCGGCTACATGAATCGATCTCTGCGCAAACGCCCGGAAGTTATTCTGAAACTTGCGCTTTCTACCGACGGCATGATCGGCAGGCGCGGGGCAGGGCCGGTTTTGATTACCGGGGAGATTTCGCGGCGCGAGGGGCAGATGATACGCGCCGAAGTGGCCGAAATCCTTTTCGGCATCCACACCGTTCTGGAGGACAATCCGGCGCTGACGGTGCGCCTGCCGGGACTGGAGAGCCGCTCGCCCGCTCGCATCGTGCTCGACAGCCGCCTCAGGCTGCCGGAAGAATCCAAACTCGTTGCCGAGACGGGGAGGGTGCCGCTTATCATTGCCACCCACACGGATGCGGATCCCGAGCGCCGCGTCGTTCTGGAGCGGCACGGCGTTCGCTTTATAGGTGCCGATACTGTCGACGGGCGCATTGCGCTGCCTGAACTGATGGAGGATCTCGGTTCGCTCGGAATGGCGAGCGTGCTTGTCGAAGGCGGCGCGGAGGTCGCCAGGGCCTTTCTTGCCGAAGACCTCGTCGACCGGATCATTCTGTTCCGCGGCCCGGTTGAGATCGGCGAGGGCGGGATTGCGGCGCCGCTGGACGAGGACAGCATACCGCCGGGCTTCAGGCTGGTGCGGACAATGCGTTTCGCGGACGATTACTGCAATGAATGGGTGAGAGTTTCCTGATGTTCACCGGCATCGTCACCGACATAGGCACCGTCGTTTCCGTGAAGCGGCTGCGGGAAGGTATTGGGCTGCGCATCGAAACCGCTTACGAGCCCCAGACAATTGACATCGGCGCGTCCATCGCCTGCGGTGGCGTATGCCTCACTGTCACGGCCCTGCCGGAGCCGGGCTCGAAAGACCGGTGGTTCGAGGTCGAGGCCTGGGAAGAGGCGCTCAGGCTCACCACGATTTCGCAGTGGCGGGTTGGCACGCGCGTGAATCTGGAGCGGGCGCTGAAGATCGGCGACGAGCTTGGCGGCCATATCGTATCCGGCCATGTCGATGGAACGGCCGACATCCTTGCGCGCGACGATGAGGGCGATGCCGTGCGCTTCACGCTGGAGGCTCCGCGCGAACTTGCGCGGTTCATTGCGCCCAAGGGCTCGATAGCGCTCGACGGTACGTCATTGACGGTCAACAAGGTGAGCGGCACGCGCTTCGACGTGCTGCTCATCCATCACTCGCTGTCCGTCACAACATGGGGGGAGCGCGGGGTGGGGGACCGGGTCAACGTCGAGATCGACACCATGGCGCGATATGCCGCACGTCTGGTGGAGGCCGCGAGAGAAGGGCTTTGAAGCAGATCGTGCGAATTCGCGGAACTGATTGCGCCGGGCGCTTGCGGTCCTGCCCGCTTAGGCCTAATTGACGCGCTTTCCTGGAGACCCCTCATGGCTGGTATGTCTGATCACGGCAAGGCATTCATCCGTCCCGCACGTCAGGTGCATCTCCTTATCATCGAGGCCCGTTTTCATGATGGGCTGGCCGCCGCTTTGCTGGAGGGTGCGACGAGCGCCCTTGACGAGGCTGGAGCCACTTACGACGTCGTCAC
>QGUU01000602.1 GCA_003242525.1 Pseudomonadota bacterium
TTTGAAAGACTCACTCCGAGAAGCTCCGAGCATATGTCCTTCAAGCCGTGGCGGTCTGTATAGGTACGTGTCAGACGCGAGGCGATCTTGGTGCAGAATACCGGCTCGGCCATCGCGCCGAAGGCGTGATAGAGCACGGCAATGTCGAAACGGCCATAGTGGAAGAGTTTCGTAACTCTGGGGTTGCGCAGCAGGGCCTCGATGTTCGGCGCATGGCGCTGGCCAGGAGCGATCTGGACGATGTCGGCGGTTCCGTCCCCCGGCGAAAGCTGCACAACACACAGCCGGTCCCGGTGCGGTTTGAGTCCCAGCGTCTCCGTATCAATGGCCACCGCCTCGACGTCATAGCGCGAAAGGTCGGGCAGGTCGTGGCGGTGAAAGCGGATGGAGCTGTTCATCGTGCGGCCTCTTTTGTCA
The DNA here is from genome assembly GCA_003242525.1 of Pseudomonadota bacterium. Lineage (GTDB taxonomy): Bacteria > Pseudomonadota > Alphaproteobacteria > Rhizobiales > Rhizobiaceae > Mesorhizobium. The sequence goes on from QGUU01000602.1 coordinate 418, forward strand.
GTGCGTCCAGGATGCGCGCCCAGGAACGCTGCCCCTTATGGAAGGAGGTAAGGTCGTATTTCTCGTTCGGCGAATGGATGCGGTCGTCCGATAGGGCGAAGCCCACCAGCAGCGATTCCATTCCGAGATAGTTCTGGAAATCGCCCACCACGGGAATGGAGCCGCCGCTGCCTACCGTAACCGCCGGCTTGCCCCATTCTTCCGTCAATGCACTGCGCGCCTTGGTCAGGAACGGCGAGTCATATGCAAGCTGGATGGCAGGCGAGCCGCCATGCGGATGGAACTCGATCTGACAATCCGCCGGCACGCGCTCGGCGGCGAATTGCCTGAATGCGGCGCGGATCTTGTCGGGGTCCTGCCTGTGCACCAGACGGAAGGAAACCTTCGCCGTAGCCTGGGCGGCAATCACGGTCTTGAAGCCCTTCCCCTCGTAGCCACCTGATATTCCGTTGAACTCCGCAGTCGGGCGCGCCCATACCATTTCCAGCACCGAGCGCCCCTTCTCTCCCGCAGGAACGGACAGACCGACGGGCGAAAGAAAGCTCTCGGCCGTCTCGCCCAACGCTTCCCACGACTTGAGAACCTGCGAGGGAGTCTCCTCCACTCCGTCGTAGAAGCCGGGAATGGTGACGCGGCCGCTTCCGTCGTGGATGTCGGCCAGAATCCGGGCGAGCACGCGAATGGGATTGGCTGCCGGCCCGCCATACATGCCGGAATGCAGGTCGCGGTTGGCCGCCTTGACAACGACTTCCTCGCCCACCAGCCCGCGCAGAGAAGTGCAGATGGACGGGGTTTCGCGGTTCCACATGTCCGTGTCGCATACAAGGGCGAAATCGGCCCTCAGCTCGTCCGCATTGGCCTCAAGGAACGGCTTGAGCGATGGTGATCCGCTCTCCTCCTCTCCCTCGAACAGCAGCGTAATGCGGCAGGGCAGCGTGCCATGCACCGCCTTCCAGGCGCGGCACGCCTCGACGAACAGCATCAGTTGCCCCTTGTCGTCCGAGGCGCCGCGGCCGGTGATGACCTTTCGGCCAGGCTCGATCTCCTTGACCTTCGGATCGAAAGGGTCGTCCTCCCACAGATCCAGCGGATCCACGGGCTGCACGTCGTAATGACCGTAGAACAGCAGATGCGGGCTGCCTGCCGGCCCATCGTGATGGGCCACGACCATCGGATGGCCGGGCGTGGGCCGCACAGAGGCATCAAAGCCGATAGACTTCAGGTCTGCGACGAGCCATTCGGCAGCCTCACGGCAATCTGCCGCGAAAGACGGATCGGTTGAAATGGACCTTATCCTGATGAGGTCGAACAGCCGGCCGAGGCTCTGATCGAGATCCTGGTCAAGACGGTCGAGTACGGGAAGAACTGCTGACATGAACAAGGCCTTTCGATTCTGCGCCGCACCCTAATGCAAAATTCAGACAGGCGGGAACAGGTTTTGAGGCTGGGCCATGCTCTTGCGCCCGCCTGGACAGAGCCGCTGCCAGAAGCAACGGATGCAGGGCATAATTCAGAACCATGCATTCGGGCAAGAATTCGCCGCGCTCGGCGAGCGCCTTCGGGTAGCAACGGAACGGACAGGGGCAGCCCGCAATGGAA
>QGUU01000114.1 GCA_003242525.1 Pseudomonadota bacterium
ATGGCGCCCTACAGCCATGGCGCCCGCAACAATATCCATATCATCGACCTGTCGCAGACGGTCCCGCTTCTGCATCAGGCGCTGAAGCAGATTTCCGATGTCGTCGCCCGCGGCGGCCGTGTCCTGTTCGTCGGCACCAAGCGCCAGGCGTCGGATATCGTCGCTGACGCGGCGCAGCGTTCGGCGCAGTACTATGTCAATTCGCGCTGGCTGGGCGGAATGCTGACCAACTGGAAGACGATCTCCAATTCCATTCAGCGTCTGCGCCGGCTCGACGAGTTGCTTGCCAGCGGCGAAGCCCAGGCCTTCACCAAGAAGGAGCGCCTCAACCTCGACCGCGAGCGCGAGAAGCTGGATAAGGCCCTTGGCGGCATTAAAGACATGGGCTCGACGCCGGATCTGATGTTCGTCATCGACACGAACAAGGAGGCCATTGCCATCCTCGAGGCCAAGCGCCTCGGCATTCCGGTTGTGGCCATCGTCGATTCCAATTGCGATCCGGACAAGGTCGATTTCCCGATCCCCGGTAACGATGACGCTGCACGCGCCATCCAGCTTTACTGCGATCTGGTCGCCAAGGCCGCCATTGATGGCATTGCCCGTCAGCAGGGCGCCTTGGGCATAGATATTGGCGCTTCGGCCGAGACTCCTGTGGAGCCGGCGCTTGAGGAAGCTCCAGCCGCGGAAACGGCAGACGACGCTTCTGCAGCGGGCGCGCCGGAAGCCTGAGCGAAGGCCGGCTGACGGTCTTCAGTCTTTTGAAAACCGGGCGATCAGTGCCCGACCGGCGCATCATCGACCAATCGGTGGTGCGCCAACGCATTCCAGACGGATGCATTGCGAGACAAAGAGGCAAAGATGAGCATTTCAGCAGCACAGGTCAAAGAACTGCGCGACCTGACCGGCGCCGGCATGATGGACTGCAAGGCGGCCCTTGCGGAAACCAACGGCGACATGGAGGCGGCCGTTGACTGGCTGCGCAAGAAGGGCATTGCCAAGGCCGACAAGAAGGCGGGCCGGACGGCCGCCGAGGGCCTGATAGGCGTCGAGCCGGGCCTGCGTGAGGCCGCCATCGTGGAAGTGAATTCCGAAACGGACTTCGTTGCGCGCAACGATGCGTTCCAGCAAATTGTCACCAATGTCGCGAAGGTTGCGCTGGCCCATGACAATACCGAGGCGGTGACCAACGCGAAATATCCGGGCTCGGATAAGACGGTTGCGGACGCGATCAAGGACGCGATCGGAACGATTGGCGAGAACATGGCATTCCGCCGATCGCAGAAGCTGTCGGTCGAGCAGGGCGTTGTCGCCACTTATGTCCACAATTCGGTGGCCGACAATCTCGGCAAGCTCGGCGTGCTGGTGGCTATCGAGACGACGGGCGACGCGACCAAGGCTGCTGCCTTCGGCCGGCAGGTAGCCATGCACGTCGCAGCCACCAACCCGCTGGCGCTCAGCGTCGAAGAGCTCGACCCTGCCGCAGTCGAGCGCGAGAAGGCGATTTTCTCGGAGCAGGCGCGCGCCTCCGGCAAGCCGGAAAACGTCATCGAGAAGATGATCGAGGGCAGGCTGCGCAAGTTCTATGAGGAGGTGGTGCTTCTCAAGCAGGCTTTCGTGATCAATCCGGACCTGACCGTGGAAGCAGCTCTGAAGGCGGCCGAGAAGGAGATTGGCGCGCCGGCGAAAATCACCGCCTACGTCCGCTTTGCGCTGGGCGAGGGCATTGAGAAGGAAGAGGCGGATTTCGCGGCGGAAGTTGCCGCGGCTGTCAAAAAGTAACCGCTTTGCCCTATTGGATGTTGCAGGGCGTCGCGTGACATCGCGACGCCCTTCGTGTATCGGGGCACGACGGGGGGCGGTTCGCCTCCAATCTGCCTGTAGCCTTGATTTGAGGACCTTATGAAGCCGCTATACCGACGTGTTCTGCTCAAAGCGTCGGGCGAAGCCCTGATGGGCAAACAGCATTTCGGCATAGACGTTTCGGTCGTCGACCGAATCGCGGCCGACATTGCCGAGGCGCGCACGCTCGGCGTCGAAGTCGGTGTTGTCATTGGCGGGGGAAACATCTTTCGCGGCGTGGCCGTGGCGTCCAAGGGCGGGGACCGGGTGACCGGCGACCACATGGGCATGCTGGCCACCGTCATCAACTCCCTGGCTTTGCGCACCTCACTGGTGAAGATCGGCGTCGACGCTGTGGTGCTCTCGGCCATCGCCATGCCTGAGCTTTGCGAAAGTTTCTCGCAGCGCCAGGCGACGGCCTACATGAATGAGGGCAAGGTTGTGATCTTTGCCGGAGGCACCGGAAACCCCTTCTTCACCACGGACTCGGCGGCGGCACTGCGCGCGGCCGAAATCGGCGCCGATGCCCTGTTCAAGGGCACGCAGGTGGACGGCGTGTATTCTGCCGATCCCAAGAAGGATTCAACGGCCACGCGATTCGACCGCATCAGTCATGACGAGGTCATCAAGCGAGGCCTTTCCATCATGGATACGGCAGCAATTGCGCTTGCGCGCGAAAACCACATCCCGATAATCGTTTATTCGATCCATGAAAAAGGTGGTTTCGGGAATATATTGAGGGGCGACGGCAGGTGCACGGTCGTTGCCGACGATTGACATCTGGTCAGGCTCAGGAACCCTGAAAAGGAGCGAGCCCGAAAAGGGCGGGAGACGATCAATGAGTGGCGAATACGACGATCTGAAACGACGTATGGAAGGGGCAGTGGCCGCCTTCAGGCACGACCTGGCTTCACTTCGTACCGGACGCGCCTCATCCAACCTGCTGGACGCGATACAGGTGCAGGCTTACGGGACGGCAATGCCGATCAACCAGGTGGCGACCGTGTCCGTGCCGGAACCGCGCATGATCTCGGTTTCTGTGTGGGACAAGTCGATGGTTGGCGCCGTCGACCGCGCCATCCGCGAATCCAATCTCGGTTTCAATCCGATCGTGGACGGCACCACCCTGCGCATTCCACTGCCCGAACTCAATGAGCAGCGGCGCAAGGAACTGGTGAAGATCGCCCATACCTATGCGGAAAATGCCCGTGTCGCCGCCCGCCACGTGCGCCGCGATGGGATGGATTTCCTCAAGAAAGCCGAAAAGGACGGCGACATAAGCGAGGACGATCAGCGTAAGGAAGCCGATCGCGTGCAGAAGCTGACGGACGATACTATCGCTACCATCGACAGCCTCCTTGCAGAGAAGGAAGCGGAAATCATGCAGGTTTAAGATCGGTTCCCGTTGAGCCGATTCGAAAGCGAGACCATGGCAACCTTTGGCGCGACGACCCCCGCACATGTCGCGATCATCATGGACGGCAACGGCCGCTGGGCCAAGGCGCGGGGCCTGCCTCGCATTGCCGGACATCGCGCTGGCGTCGAAGCGTTACGCAGAACCGTTCGCGCCGCACCTGATCTTGGCATTTCCTATTTGACCGTCTACGCCTTTTCCTCGGAAAACTGGTCCCGGCCGAAATCGGAAGTGAGCGACCTGATGGGCCTGTTGAAGCATTTCATCAGGCGCGACCTGGCCGAGCTGCACCAGAACCGGGTCAAGGTGGTGGTGATCGGCGACAAGACCAGCCTGGAACCGGATATAAGGGGCTTGCTGGAGGAAGCGGAGGCGCTCACCACTCGCAACGATGCCCTTACGCTCGTCATAGCCTTCAACTATGGCGGTCGCGACGAGATTGCGCGGGCGGCGCAGAAGCTGGCGCAGCGCGCGATGCGCGGCGAGATCGGCCCTGAAGACATAAATGTGGATGTTTTCGCCTCCTCGCTGGATACCGCCGGCATTCCGGATCCGGAACTGGTGATCCGCACCAGCGGCGAGCTGCGCCTCTCGAATTTCCTTCTGTGGCAGGCGGCCTACAGCGAATTGGTCTTCCAACCCTGCTACTGGCCGGATTTCGGACCGGAGCAGCTTGCGGAGGCGCTGCACATATTCAACCAGCGCGAACGCCGCTTCGGCGGGCTGGCGGCGCAAGATGTCGCTCTGTGAGTGAAGGCATGAGCAATCTTCAGCTTCGCGTCATTTCCGGCGTGGTGCTGGCGGCCATAGTCCTCGTCCTGGCATGGATGGGCGGCCTTCCGTTCCGATTGCTCGCCGCGCTCATTGCCGGTGCGATCTTTTATGAATGGACGCGAATGGCGCGCTCGGGCGCAACGCTGAAGCCGTCGGACTTCCTGTCCGACGCCCTCATGGCCGTCTTTATCGTCGCCCTGGCAGCGGGACTTCCCGCGCTTGGCCTGCTGCTTCTTCTGGCCGTTCTGGTTGTTCTTTCAGGTGTTGTTTCCACATTGCGCGGCAGTGGGCGATGGGATGCGCCGGGCCTTGCCTATGCCGGCCTTTCCGGCTTTGCGCTGGCCCTGTTGCGCGGAGAAGACCAGGCTGGCCTGCTCGCCATACTGTTCCTGTTTGCCGTGGTGTGGGCCACCGACATTCTCGCCTATTTCGTCGGCCGCGCGGTCGGTGGACCCAAGCTTGCGCCGTCGATCTCGCCCGGCAAGACGCAAAGCGGCGCCATTGGCGGCGCGTTGGGAGGGGTGATTGCCGGCGTGCTGCTCGCAGCGCTCGCAGGCGCAGGCAACCTGCCGTGGCTTGGCCTCGTGGCCCTTTTGCTGTCGGTGGTGAGCCAGGGGGGTGATCTTTTCGAATCCTGGGTCAAGCGCCGCCATGGACGCAAGGATTCCGGCCACCTCATTCCCGGGCACGGGGGGGTGATGGACCGTGTGGACGGGCTTGTCGCCGCCGCCGTTGCACTGTACGTCATCGGCTGGCTTGCCGCTTCGGCGGATCATCCCGCCCTGGGAATCTTCCCGGATTGAGGATGGCGCCGGCGAGACTTGCGATGCGCCATCGCTTTGCCGGCTTTGCCGCTACAGTCATGGCGCGTGTCAGCGCAACCGAGGTCCGGATTTGAACGATATTGTCAGCCTTGCTGCCAGCACACAGGCTTTCTTCCTCGGAACGCTCGTGCCGTTCCTGTTCGTGCTCACCGTGGTGGTCTTCGTCCACGAGATGGGCCACTATCTGGTCGGCCGGCTCTGCGGCATAGGCGTCACCGCCTTCTCGGTTGGCTTCGGCCCTGAAATTGCCGGCTTCAACGACCGCCACGGCACTCGCTGGAAGCTTTGCGCGATTCCGCTCGGCGGCTATGTGAAATTCGTCGGCGACATGAACGCTACCTCCAGCCCAACCGGCGCGGAAGCGCAGGAACGGCTGAGCGAGGCGGAGCGGCGCATAGCCTTCCACATGCAGCCGGTATGGAAGCGGGCGGCCACGGTGTTTGCCGGCCCACTGTTCAATTTCCTGCTCACAATAGCCGTGTTCGCGGTGCTCTTTGCCGCCTATGGCCGCTGGGTATCGGAGCCGACGGTGGCCGAAGTGACGGCCGGCAGCCCGGCGCAGGAGGCGGGCATCATGCCCGGTGACCGTTTCGTCAGTGTGGACGGCGTCAAGGTCGAGACTTTTGGCGACGTGCAGCGGCTGGTTTCCGGCCGGGGAGGGGATGCCATCACCTTCGTCATGCTGCGGGACGGCAAGGAGGTGACCATCGTTGCCACTCCGCGGCTGATGGAGCAGCAGGACGCGCTGGGCAACACGATCAAGGTCGCTGTCATCGGCGTCGTCAACAACCGCGAGGTTGGCCAGCCTCGCCTGATCACCTACAGCCCCGCCGGCGCGGTGGTCGCGGCGGTGGAGGAAACCGGCCATATCATCCAGCGCACAGGGCAGTTCCTGAAGCGCTTTGTGGTGGGCCGGGAGGACAAATGCAGCTCGGCGGCCCAGTCAAGATTGCCGGCATGGCCGAGCAGGCCGCCAAGCTCGGCTTCGAATGGCTGGTTCAGCTCGTGGCCTTGCTGTCCGTCGGTATCGGCATACTCAATCTGCTGCCGATTCCGCCGCTCGATGGCGGGCATCTCGTCTTTTACGGAATCGAAGCCGTCCTGCGCCGCCCGGTATCGGAGCGGATGATGGAGGCGATGTATCGCGTCGGCCTTGTGCTGGTGCTCGCCTTCATGGGATTTGTGTTCTGGAACGACCTGTTTGGGTGCTGAAATTATTAAGAAATCAGGCTCGCGCAAGCTTCGCGTTGAAGCCTCGTTTACCATGAAGGGGGATAGGCGTGACGCTTATGCCACGCCATTCAGCCAAGTAAATACAAATTAACCAGAAGCCTTGCGTGTAAGGAAAATCCGGTTATTACGGTATGGGAATCTGACCGCGACGTCCGGTTTTCTCGCCGTGGGGACTTCGAGAAAAAGGTTTTTAAGCCCGATGATGGCAGCATCCAAGTTTAAGAGCGCCGCGTCCGCGGCGGCCTTGTCCGCCGCGCTGGTTGTGCCATCGGCGCTCGCCGTGCAGCTTGTTGCCGTATCCGTTGCCGAGGCTGCTGTAGTCAGCAGGATCGAGGTTCGCGGGAATTCCCGCGTGGATGCGGACACGATCCGCAACCATGTGGGGATCAAGCCCGGCCAGTCCTTCTCCAGCACCGATGTCGACAATGGCGTCAAGGCGCTGTTCGGAACCGGCATGTTCTCCGATGTGCGCATCAACCAGGTCGGCTCGACCCTGGTTGTCACCGTTTCCGAATATCAGGTGGTGAACCAGGTCCTGTTCCAGGGCAACAAGAAGCTGAAGGATGCGCAGCTCGCCAATGTGGTGCAGCTGAAGCCGCGTGGTGCCTATTCGCAGGCGGCCGTGGATGCCGATGTCGAGGCGATCAAGGCCGCCTATGGCCGGATTGGCCGCAGCGACGCGACGGTGACGCCGCAGATCATGGATCTGGGGAACAATCGGGTGAACGTGGTCTTCAACGTCAATGAAGGCGACCGCACCAAGATCAAGGCCGTCAATTTCATCGGCAACAACGCTTTCTCCAGCCGCCGGCTGGCCGATGTCATCAACACCAAGCGTTCCAACGTTCTCTCCTTCGTGCTGCGCGACGACGTCTTTGACGAGGACAAGCTGCGGGCGGACGAGGAGCTGCTGCGGCGCTTCTACTACAATCGCGGCTATGCCGACTTCCAGGTGGTCTCCGCCTTTGGCGAGCTGGACGAGGCGACCAATTCCTACACCGTGAACATAACGGTGGACGAGGGCGCCCGCTACACTTTCGGCGATATCAGCGTTGACAGCTCGATTCCGGAAATTGACGCCAATTCGCTCATGTCGCTGGTGGAAAGCCGCAAGGGCGAGGTCTACAGCGCCAAGGATGTGGAGGACACGATCGTTGCGCTGACCGAGCGGGTGGCCAGCCAGGGCTATGCCTTCGCGCAGGTGACGCCGCGCGGCGACCGCGATTTCGAGAACCACACCATTTCCGTCGTCTATACGATCGACCAGGGCGCCAAGGCCTATATCGAGCGGATCGAGAT
>QGUU01000115.1 GCA_003242525.1 Pseudomonadota bacterium
TTTCCCATATGGGGATTATTTTGGCGGCCATTAGGCCCTTTCTCCCCGGACCATAGGGGACGAGGACCACCTGGGCGGGGCGAAGCTCGGGTACCCCGTAGCGGCGCAACGTTTCCATGTGGATGAAAATGTCCTCGGTGCCCTCACCCCTGGTCAGGAAGCCGAAGCCCTTGGTTCGGTTGAACCACTTCACCAGCGCCCGCTCCAGCCCGCTTTCAGGAACCACGGAAACATGGGTGCGCTGTTCCAGTTCGGCGGGATGAACCGCCGTGGAGGTATCCATCGACAGAACACGGAACGCCTGCATGCCACGCTCGCCCTTGCGCGCAAGGCAGACCACCCGCGCCCCCTCAAGAGCGGTCGGGAATCCGTCCCGGCGCAGGCAGGTAACATGCAGAAGGATATCACCCGTCGCGGCATCGTCGGGCAGGATGAACCCGTAGCCCTTGGCCACATCAAACCACTTTATCGCGCCCGCGACTTCAATCAGATCGTTGGCGTCGCTCTCGTCACGCCGTACGATTCCGGCCGCATCCCTCCCTAGAGAAGAGGCTTTTTCGCCCATGAGAGCGCCCCCTTTTGTCGAAACACGCCGCTAAACTGATTCTTGACGTTAGATTAACACTTCGGATTCCAGGGAGTGCAAGGCCCGCCGGGGCTTTTTTCACGGCTCATTGCCGGCTGAGGCAGCAAAACCTATGTTGCCCCAGCAATCGGGAGACAACAAATGCGCTATCTGCACACCATGGTTCGGGTGAAAGACATCGACCAATCGCTGGATTTCTACTGCAACAAGCTGGGGCTCAAGGAGGTTCGGCGCCATGAGAACGAGCAAGGTCGCTACACGCTGATCTTTCTGGCCGCGCCGGAAGACGAGCAGAGAGGGGTGTCCGAAAAGGCGCCACTCCTTGAACTGACCTACAATTGGGACCCGGAGGAATATGCCGGGGGGCGCAATTTCGGGCACCTCGCTTACGAGGTCGATGACATCTACGCCACCTGCCAACGCTTGATGGACATGGGCGTAACAATCAATCGCCCTCCACGCGACGGCAACATGGCCTTCATCAAGTCGCCGGACGGAATTTCGATCGAGCTACTGCAAAAGGGGCCTGCCAAGGAGAAGGCGGAACCCTGGGCTTCAATGCCGAACACGGGTAGCTGGTAGCTGGGTCGCCGGATCAGCGCAGAACGCCCGCGCCGCTCCCAGCCGTTTCCTTGAAACAGATGAGACGCGACGCCGGCGCGGACCAATCAACCGCGCCGGCCCTTATCTCCCAGCTCAGGCGCTCCGGAAAATCATTCGGCCGCGGCCTTTTCCCGTTCCAGGGCATCGAAATCCGAAGCGTCATGGCGCTCGCGGAGCTGGCTGCCGGGATCGCCCGTTACACGGTTGACCTTGCGGCCGCGGGCCACCGCCGGGCGTGCAAGAATCTGGTCCGCCCATCGCAGCACGTTCCTGTATTCATGCACCGACAGGAACTCGCCGGCATCGTATTGCCAGCCCTTCACCATGCCGCCATACCAGGGCCAGATCGCCATATCCGCAATCGTATATTCAGAGCCGGCGACATATTCGTTGTCCGCGAGACGGCGGTCGAGGACGTCGAGCTGCCGCTTCGTCTCCATGGCGTAGCGGTCGATGGCATATTTGATCTTCTCTGGCGCATAGGCGTAGAAATGGCCGAAGCCGCCGCCCACGAAAGGCGCAGAGCCCATCTGCCAGAACAGCCAGGAGAGCGCCTCCGCCCGCGCGGGCTGCTCCTTGGGCAAAAAGGCTCCGCCGAACTTTTCCGACAGGTACATCAGGATCGCGCCCGATTCGAAGACGCGCACCGGCTTGTCTCCGCTACGGTCGAGCAGCGCCGGAATCTTGGAATTGGGATTAACCTCGACGAAACCCGAACTGAACTGCTCGCCCTTGCCGATGTCGATCAGCCATGCGTCGTATTCGGCACCGCTGTGGCCGGCCGCCAGAAGCTCCTCGAACATGATGGTGACCTTCTGGCCGTTCGGCGTGCCAAGCGAGTAAAGCTGGAACGGATGCTTGCCGACTGGCAGTTCCTTCTCATGGGTCGGTCCGGCAATCGGCCGGTTGATATTCGCAAACTGGCCGCCATTGCCCTTTTCCCAGGTCCACACTTTAGGCGGCGTGTAGGCTGTATCGGTCATGGTACGCTTTCTCCAGCAGTTGGTTCTCCAAGGCGCAGATAGGTCGCGTAATGCGGAAACGCCAATGCGGAGGCCGAGAAAGCTATGGTCCAGAGAAGGTGTGCCGATGCCGGCGCGCCAGCAGCCATCAATCGGCGGAAGCCACTGCCGTAGTTCCAGCAAGCCAGCGCCACCAGTCCTCCTCGCTGCCGTTGAAGACGTTGAGATCGATACGACCCTTTACGCCATGCGAAAGACCGGAACCGGAATATTGCCAGAACACCCAGTCGCGGCCGGGATACACCTTCGACGGATGGGCAGCCACCGAGCGAAGCCAGAACGGATAGTCCTTGAAGGCACCCTGAAGGTTATCGCGATAGAAGTCGGGCGGCGTGTAGATGATGGGCCGCTTGCCGTAATGGCGTTCAAGCTTGTCCATGAACACCTGCATCTTCTCCAGCACGGCCGAGCGCGAGGGACGGCGCTTGCAGGATGATTCATGGTTCCATTCGACGTCTATCACGGGCGGAAGGGCGTCCGGATCCTTGGGAACGTTGCGGATAAACCAGTCCGCCTGCTGGCTCGCCACCCGACACCAGTAGAAGAAGTGATAGGCGCCGCGGCGCAGCCCCGCCTCCTTCGCCTCGCGCCAGTTCTTGTGGAACATCGGGTCGAGATGGTCTCCGCCGTCGGTGGCCTTGATGTAGGCGAAATTGGCGCCCTGGGAACGCAGCTTGTGCCAATCGATATCACCCTGCCAGCGCGAAACATCGACGCCATGCACCGGCAGATGCTTGGGTGAACGCTTGCCGAAATTGATCGGCTTGGCGTCGCGGAAGCGGTGTTCGTGGACCACGCCCCTTCGCACCGCCTTGACAGCCGGGGGCTTCGGGCGCGGGGCCACGACCGCTGCGAGGGCGGGGGGAACCGGATGTCCCGTCTCCACCAATGCTGCGGGCTGCGGCGCTATAACCGGGCCTTCTGCAGCCATGTCCACCGGCTCCTCGACTGCGACTTGTGCGGCAGCCTCGGTTTTTATAGCGGCGGCCGGCCGCGGAATGGAGCTCGTCGTCTCCAGCGAAGGACGAGGCACGAGATCCTCGAAGCCGCCACTGGAAGTGCAACCGGTAGCCACAAGGCAAAAGACCAATGACGCAAGAATGCCCGAGGAACGCATCCCGACCCTGTACGCAAAACCGAACATGCCGGCGGCGACATGCCGGCGGCGAAACCCGCATGGTTATGAAGGATCAATTGCCAAGAAAGATTGAATCAAAATCTTAACGAATGGGTGTCGGCTGCGCTGCGCCCCCGAGTCGCGCCTATGCTAAAAAGAAAATGCCCGCAGCAAATGCCACGGGCACCAAAATCCGGAGCCTGATCGAGACGTTGGCCTCGACCGAAGAATAAACAATCAAAGGCAGAGTTGCTCAGCGCGACATCTGCTGTCGATCACATGGGCAGGCGGCACCGCTTCTTTCGGACGTGCCTCCACACGCTCCAGCATCGAGCGCAGCTGTTCCGGCCGGACGCCATCCCGCTTCATGACGAGTTGGACCATCGGGTCGTTCAAGAGCTCGTCCAAAGTGGTGAATCCTGTCGTCATCGCTGTCTCCTCGATTATCGCCGTCTCTGCAATGCCCCCTAGATAGGTGCGGATCGTGGCTCGCCAATGAAGATTAGACGGCGATCTCATGACAGAAGAAAAAAAATGGCCGACATTCCCCCGAATCTCGCGCCATGGCAGCGACCTTAGTGCCGCCTGGCCTGGACAAGGTAGGAATCGATCGTTTCCTCGCCGAGCCATTTCATCGCCTCCAGGCGGTGCTGACCTTCGACTAGCACGAAGCGCTTGCCGTCCGCGCGAACCTGGATCGGCGTCTTGAGCCCGTTCTCCACAATGTCTTCGGCAAGCGCGCGAACGGTTTCGGGATGCAACAACCTGCGTCGCGCTGCCGGCACGTAGATGTCGGCAATCTTCACCTTGCGAGCTTGAAGCATTTAACCTCCATCATCAGTCCAGCCAGCTATCGGGACGGCTGTCGCAGTCGGCCAATGAAAGTCTCGCGGCTGGCCCGATGCAGTTGCTTGACGCCGGCCGGGCGCATCGCCGAATGTCGGCCACCCTCGCGGGAGTACCATGACTGCATTGCCAACAGAATTCCAGGATTTCGGCCTGACACCCGAGCAGCGACGGCTGGCTGTGCGCAGCCATTACTACGAAACACCCGGCATGGACGGAGACCGCGGCGAGATCTGGTGCTACAGCGACCGCTTCTCCTACCGCCCCGGCGAGAGGGTGCGCTTGCAAGTCAGCGCGACCGCGCCACGCTTTGACATTGAGATCGTGCGCGACGGCGCTGCCCAGACCAAGGTGCTCGAGCATAGAGGCATCGCGGCGCGCTGGCAGGACACGCCCGAGGACTGTTCGATTGAAGGCTGCGGCTGGGAGACGACATTCGAATTTCAGGTCGGCGCCGATTGGCCCTCCGGTGGCTATCGCCTCACCCTGCTGGCCGAGGGACCCGACGGCCAGCCAATCCGCTGCCACCATATCATCATCGTCCTGCCTCGGCCCGGTCGCAAGCAGGGCCGCATTTTGCAGGTGGCGGCAACCGGCACATGGCTTGCCTACAACACCTGGGGCGGATCGAACCACTACGAAGGAATAACGGGACCGAACCGCAATCTCTATTCGCCAGTCGTCTCCACCCAGCGACCCTGGTGCCGCGGCTTCATAGTGCTGCCACCCGAAGCCCCCCGCGTACCGCTGGAAGTGGCGATGCCGCCCAGGACCGTGCCTCGCTACCCTCACATGGAATGGGCCTATGCCACTGGCCATTCCAAGAAATATGCGTCTGCCGGCTGGGCGAGTTATGACAGGCATTTCTTCCGCTTCGCCGAGCGTGCCGGCTATGCGGCTGATCTCTGCAGCCAGCATGAGCTGCATTTCACGCCGGAAATCCTGCTGGACTATGATTGCGCCGTGTTCGTCGGCCATGACGAATACTGGACATGGGAGATGCGAGACGCAGTGGATGCCTTTGTCGAGCAAGGCGGCCGTGCAGCGCGTTTTGCCGGCAATTTCATGTGGCAGACGAGACTGGAGGACCAAGGACGCAAGCAGGTCTGCTACAAATATCGGGCCCGCGCCGAGGATCCGGTCTATCGCGGCGGCGACGTGACGCGCGCAACCAACAGCTGGGAGGCGCCCGAGATCGGCCGCCCCGGCTGCAAGACCTTCGGGCTCAACGCATCGAACGGCATCTATGCCGGCTGGGGCGGATGCGCCCCTCGCGGCGTGCGTGGCTTTCCCATCTACCGCCCCGGGCATTGGGCATTTGCCGGCACCGGTCTCTATTACGGCGACATACTGGGTGCTGAAAGCCACATCTACGGCTATGAGGTGGATGGGCTGGATTACGAGATGCGCCACGGCCTGCCCTATCCAACCGCGACAAGCGGCGCGCCGGACGGGCTGGAGATTCTTGCGCTCGCCATGGCCTGCCAGGTCGAGGAAAGCGCCGACGTTCCGCTGGAGGACCAATTCTTCGGCGACGAGGATGGCCGCTTCGTGGCTGAGACGCTCTATGGTTCCCCCAGCGACGAGAACCTTGAAAAGGTCCGCTACTCCAACGGCATGATCGTCAACTTCCGGCGAGGCAAGGGCGAAGTCTTCCATGCCGGAACCTGCGAGTGGGTAGCCGGCCTGTTGAGGGCCGACGCCATGGTGGAGCGCGTGACCAGAAACGTGCTGGACCGCTATCTCGGCCGCACCTGAGAGGAAAGCATGAACGCACAGACCGCCATACGGCCGAATCTCTTCCATTTCACCCGCGCACCACGCCCCCTGGTGGATCGCGCCGACGGCATCTACATGTGGGACTCGACGGGCAAGCGCTACATTGACGGGTCTTCCGGGGCGGTGAACGTCAACATCGGCCATGGCAACCGCGCCGTGATCCAAGCCATGAAACGGCAGATGGACCGGGTGTCCTTTGCCTACACGATTCACTTCGAAAACCAGCCGGCGCTGGATCTGGCGCGCGACCTTGCCGCTCGCCTGCCAGGGCTCGACCGCATTTATTTCGTCTCGGGCGGATCGGAAGCGGTGGAAGCCTGCCTGAAGCTCGCGCGGCAATGGGCCGTCGCCACCGGCCAGCCAAACCGCTGGAAAATCATTGGGCGCATGCCGTCCTATCACGGCATTACCGTCGGCTCGCTCGGTGTCACTGGCGACGATGTACTCACCCCGGCCTTCCGGGAGATGGGTCATGCCATGCCGCTGATTCCGGCGCCCTTCGTCCACCGCGATCGAGACAACCTTTCGCTGGAAGAACGCGGACTGCGCTACGCCGACATGCTTGAGGAGAAAATCCTGGCAGAAGGGCCTGAAAGCGTGCTCGCCTTCATAATGGAGCCCATTGGCGGCGCCGCCACCGCAGCGCTGGTTCCGCCAGACAGCTATTTCGCGCGAATCCGCGAGATATGCGACAAGTTTGGAATCCTGCTCATCCATGACGAGGTGATGACCGGCATTGGCCGCACCGGAAGGTTCCTCGGCGGCGACCATTGGGGCTGCCGACCGGATATCGTTTCCCTTTCGAAGGGCCTTTCCTCCGGCTATGCGCCTCTTGGGGCGCTCGCCGCTTCGGAGCGCGTCGTGGGGCCTGTCATCGAGATGGGCGGCTTCCTCCACGGCCATACCTATGGCGGCAACCCTGTCGCCTGCGCGGCCGGCGGAGCCGTTCTTGCCGAGACGGATCGGCTCGACCTCGTCGAGAACGCGGCGAAAATGGGCGATATACTCAAAGCGGAACTGGAGGGCCTTTCGGCCCGCTTCCCCTTCGTGGCGGACATTCGAGGAAAGGGCCTGCTGCTTGGCGGCGAACTATACGCCGATCCGGACGCGAAGGTCCCGCTCCCGCGCGAACTGAATGCGAATGTGCGCCTTATCGACCTGGCCTTCGAGCGCGGGCTCATCATCTATTCCCGCCGCGTGAAGGGAGGTCCCGACAGTGACAACTTCATGGTATGCCCGCCCCTGATCGTGACGCGCGAGCAGATCGGCGAGATCATGGGCCTGCTGGCAGACACGCTGGAAGCCCTCGCGAAGGAACTGGACCTGCCGCTCAACCACTGACCGAACGGATGCTGAAAGGAAAAGGATGACCTCGGCATACCCGAAAGCCATC
Source organism: Pseudomonadota bacterium (assembly GCA_003242525.1). Taxonomy (GTDB): domain Bacteria; phylum Pseudomonadota; class Alphaproteobacteria; order Rhizobiales; family Rhizobiaceae; genus Mesorhizobium. Next base: position 7,347 of record QGUU01000115.1, read on the forward strand.
GTC
>QGUU01000603.1 GCA_003242525.1 Pseudomonadota bacterium
GCTTGCGCTTGGCGGCCCTGTTCGAAACATAGATCACGGGCAGGTAGAACCCGGCATAGGCGCCTGCCACGCAGACGAAGAGCTTGATCAGGAAAGGCTTGTCGGAAAGACCGCCAAGCAGAAAAATGTAGGCCAGCGCCAGCGCCAGACCGGCAAAAGGCAGGACGAGGCGGAAAAACAGAAATCTCGTTAGCGGGTTCTGGCCGCGGAAGCCCGCCATCTTCAGCTTCTGTAGCGTTGCTTCGTCCACCAGCGCGCGCCTCAGGTCCAGCCGGTCGACGATGGTGCGCATGCCCAGGGATTCCTGCTCGCGCAGCCCCTTGCGACGGCGGTCCGCTTCGGCGGCAAGGCGGGCACGCTGCTGGGCACGCAGTTCGTCGCGCTCCAGCGCCACCGCTCTCATGCGCGCCTTCAGCGGATTGCCGCCCAGGGCCGGCAGCGCGGTGATAAGCGTGGCGAACACGGCTATCGCAACCAGGATGGCGACCAGGAAGGACGGATCAACCAGCGTCTTGATGGCTTGTCCGGACATGGCCTCTCTCCTGCTAGACGTCGAAGTTCATCATCTTGCGCATGACGAAGATGCCGATCGACATCCAGATGCCGGATACGCCAAGGATGAGGTTGCCGACATTGGTGGTGAACAGCGGCATGATGTAGTTCGGGCTCGTCAAATAGACCAGGAAGGCGACGATGAACGGCAGCGCACCGATGATGGCGGCCGAAGCCTTCGCCTCCATGGAGAGCGCCTGCACCTTGGCCTTCATCTTCTTGCGATCGCGCAGAACACGCGCAAGGTTGCCCAGCGCTTCCGAAAGATTGCCCCCCGCCTGGCTCTGGATCTGGATGACAATGCCGAAGAAGCCCGCCTCGGGACAGGGCATTGTTTCGGGCATGCGCAATGCTGCGTCAGGAATGGAAAGGCCCAGTTGCTGCGCATCGACGATGCGGCGAAATTCCGTCTTTACGGGCTCCCTGGCCTCGCTTGCGATCAGGCGAATGCCGTCGTTCAGCGGCAGGCCGGACTTTACGGCGCGCACGATCACCTCAAGCGCATTGGGAAATTCGTCGAGAAACGCCTTGACGCGGCGCGCGCGCCGGAAAGACACGAACCAGCGCGGCAAGCCCACCACGCCCACCAGCAGCACCCCGGGAAGCACGATGTTGGGAACGCCGGCGACGAACGCCAGAAAGGTCAGCAGCAAGCCGCAAATGACAGAATAGAGGTAGAAACGTTGAATGGTGACGTCCATTCCAGCCTGCCGGATCTGAATCTTCAGTGGCGGCTTCTTGACGTTAAGGTCCCTTGCCTTCTGCTTTTCCTCCAGCTCCTTCAGCGATTCCTGAACGGTCCTGCGCCGTCTTGCGGCTTCGGCGAGCCGGTCGCGCGACGCCTTGACGAGGGCTCGGTCGGTTTCCGCCGCCTTGATGCTTTGGAGCCTTTTACCGGTCTGCTTCTCATTGCGGATGCGCGTGAAAAGGAGCGCATAGGCGACCCCGCCTGCACTGAAGCCGGCGAGGACAATGAATGCCAGGACCGCAGGTTCAATTCCGAACATAGGCGAAAGCCCCCGCACTTTCCCTGAAGTCAGTCAGCGCCCTTCTCCATCGCTTCCAGGGCATTGGCGAGACGCTGCTCCTCACCATAGTAACGGGCACGGTCCCAGAAATGCGGCCGGCCGATACCGGTCGAGACATGCTCGCCGATCAGTCGCCCATTCTGATCCTCACCCTTGACGTTGTAGACGACGAGGTCTTGGGTGATGACAACGTCTCCCTCCATGCCCACCACCTCGGTGATGTGGGTGATCCGGCGCGAGCCGTCGCGCAAACGGGCGGCCTGGATGATTACGTCGACGGAGCCAACGATAATCTCGCGCACGGTCTTCTGGGGCAGCAGGTATCCGCCCATCGCGATCATGGATTCCATGCGGCTGAGGCACTCGGCCCTTATCAAATCCCCCGACCCCCAGAAACCGACCTAACATTCATAGCCACTCTT
>QGUU01000116.1 GCA_003242525.1 Pseudomonadota bacterium
ACGCTGGCGCGCGCGGAAAAGGCAGCGGGCGAACTTTCCAGCCGGCGGGCCGCACTGGAAGAGTCCCGGGCCCGCATAGCCGAAAGCCACGCTGAGGCGGCGGCCGCGGCTGACGATGCACAGGGCAGGCTCTCCGCGGCCCCCGATCTCTCGGATCTTCAGAAACGTCTCGACGCGCTTACCGCAACGGTCGGGCGGGAGCGGGCGGCGCTTGCCGACGCGCGGGCCATGGTGGAGGGACTGAAACGCGAATCGGAGGCCCGGTCGCGCCGGCTGCAGTCCATCGCCGCAGAGCGCACCAACTGGCTGTCACGCGCGGAAAACGCCTCCGCACAGATCGCATCGCTGGCCTCGCGCAAGGCCGAAGCCGCGAGCGAGCGCGAGAAGCTCGCCGATGCGCCCGACGAGCTGGATGCGCGCCGGCGCGCCCTTCTGTCTCAGCTTTCCCAGGCGGAGGAACTGCGCAGGGCGGCCAGCGATCGGCTGCAGCAGGCAGAAAACAGGCAGGCCGAGCTCGACAAGGCCGCCACCGCCGCAATCCAGTTGCTGGCCGAGGCGCGCGAGGCCCGCGCCCGTGCCGAGGAGAGACTTACCGCCGCCGATGAACGCCGCAAGGAGGTCGAGGCACGTATCCACGAGGTGCTCAACACTCCGTCGCATCTCGTCATCCGCCACACCGGTCTGGAAGCGGACAGTCCCATGCCGGACATGACCGAGGTGGAGCGCCGGCTGGAACGGTTGAAGATCGAACGAGAGCGCCTCGGCGCCGTCAATCTGCGTGCGGAAGAAGAACAGAGGGAGCTGTCCGAACGCCTCGAGACAATCGTTTCCGAGCGCGAGGACGTGATCGAGGCGATCCGCAAGCTGCGCCAGGCTATACAGAACCTCAACCGGGAGGGACGCGACCGGCTGCTGGCGGCATTTGAGGTGGTCAACGGACATTTCCAGCGCCTGTTCTCGCACCTGTTTGGCGGGGGCACGGCGGAACTTCAGCTCATCGAATCGGATGATCCGTTGGACGCGGGGCTGGAAATCATCGCTCGCCCACCAGGCAAGAAGCCCCAGACCATGACGCTCCTGTCCGGCGGCGAGCAGGCGCTGACCGCCTTGTCGCTGATCTTTGCGGTATTCCTGACCAATCCGGCGCCGATCTGCGTGCTGGACGAGGTGGACGCGCCGCTGGACGACCACAATGTCGAGCGCTTCTGCAACCTGATGGACGAGATGGCCAAGTCCACCGAAACCCGGTTCGTGGTCATCACCCACAATCCCATTACCATGGCGCGCATGGATCGCCTCTTCGGCGTAACCATGGCCGAGCAGGGCGTGAGCCAGCTCGTTTCCGTCGATCTCCAGGCTGCCGAAGCGATGCGCGAGGCAAGCTGACGGTCCGCCGCTCGCAGGCGGGGCAGGCCACGCGGTTTCCGCCAGTTTGGCAGACCTGCGCACGACCTGGAGCTCGATTCAGGCTTGATCTGCTGCAAGCGGCGACGGTCTCTCCCTGAAAAATCGACGTGAGGAGTCGCGCGGGTACTCAGTCACCCGATGGCTTGGTCAAATTCGCCTTGGAACCCCCGGTATACCCGGGGCGCACTCCAGCGCGCTGCGTGGCCAGTCGGCAGAGATGGCTGCCGCGCGGTATGTGGACTCCAGAAACCGCATCAGTGTGCCCTCCGGGTCCGCGCTCTTGCGCACCGCCTCGTAGGGAAGGAGAAATTCGCCCAGCGCATTGTCGAAGCGGGCCTCTGCCGGGGCGACGATGTGCTCGCTGAAGCCTTTCGGCGCAGGATAGGCGTATGAATAGAACATCGCGTCATCGACGCCGGACCCGCCGGGCCAGAAACCGGCCGAAGACACTTCGTGGCTGTAAGCCTCACGGGAGACGCTGTCGGGAAGGCCCGGCACGCCGCCAGGATGCAATGGAGCGGTTCGGCCGGAGAAGCGGGTAACCGCAAGGTCGAAGGACCCCCAGAACAGATGCACGGGGGACACCTTGCCAAGAAAGCTCGTCCGGAATTGTTCGAACACACGGCTCACCCTCACGAGCGCCTGGTGAAAGCGCTGTACGGCCTCGGCGTCATATGGGCGTCCCGCCTCGTCATTGGCGAACGGCACCGGATCTGCGACCTCGTTCGGGATGCCGTGCATGATGGGCTTTCCACCGACCGTCCTGATCGCGTGCGCGGCACGACTGTAGAACCCGGCGACACTCATCGCGCGCAGGGGAAACGTTGCGCGCGCCCCTCCCTCCGCCTCCGCGGCGAAGAGGTGATCGCAGAAATCCAGCTTGAGGGTGACGAGGGTGCTGCCGTCCGGGATCGGCCCCGTCGTCAGACCGCGCGGAGTGACATAGAGGGTGGCGTGCCATGAGTGGTTCACCCACGGTGTATGGGCGAGGCGGTATTTTCCGACGATCTGAGACCACAGGTGTAGCGCTGCGCAGGTTTCGCGCCATTCTGCGTAGGATATCGAAGGCCAAGGCTGCGCCATCGTGACCATGCCTAGCATGTTGGTCGCGTAAAGGCGATCACAGGATATGGAGACGTGAACAGTAGCCTGCGGCAGCAGCCCTCCGCGCCGCAGGGGGCCGTAACCTGCCACGGCTGGGTTTCGCCCTCCTCTCCGGGTCAGGTAATTTTTCGCGTGCTGCCTGGGCCACCCGGAATGCGATCATCGCCGGGCGCTTGCGGCTTCCAGTCGCGTCAGGGTTTCGAATTCGGTATCGTCGAGAATGAGCCCGTGCTTTTCGGAATTGGCGCGCGCCGCGAAACGGCGCTCCGAAGGAAGGCGCGCGCCCTGTCCCGCAATTGCCTCGAACAAGGCCTCGGCGCGGGAAAAGGGATTGCGGCCGCGGTGATCCGCGAAGGCCTCCGGCGAGAAGGCGATGATCAGTTCGCCGTGTGAAGGCGACAGGGTTGTCGATCCAAGCTGCTCGAGAGATTCGCTGCTTGTCAGATCGCCAATCATTATACCGGCGAGCAATTCGATCATGGTGCTGATGGCGCTGCCCTTGTGGCCTCCGAAAGGCAGTAGCGCGCCTGCAAGCGCGGCCTCCGGGTCGTTGGTCGGCTGGCCATCCGGGTCCACGGCCCAGCCATCCGGGAGCTTCTTTCCTGCGCGACGGAGAAGTTCCACTTCTCCGCGGGCGACGACCGAAGTGGCAAAGTCGAATACATAGGGGTTACCATTCTTTCGAGGCCATCCGAAAGCGAATGGATTGGTTCCGAGCAGCGGATACCTGCCTCCCGCAGGCGCGACGGTCGCATAGCTGGGACACATGGCCATGGCAGCCACGCCCAGGGCGGTCAGAAACTCAATCTCAGGCCAGAGTGCCGCGAAATGGGTGCAGTCGTTTATGACCAGAGCGGCCATGCCATATTCCTTGGCGCGATCGGCCAGCAACGGAGCACCCAGTTCGAAAGAGGCATTTGAAAAGCCTCCATTTGCGTTCACCCGCACGATCGTCGGCTTCTCGTCGGGCATCAGTGCAGGTTCGGCATCCGCCTTGACCTTGCCGGCCTCGATGGTCCGAAGCACGCCTTCGATGCGATAGACGCCATGCGACTTGCAATCGTCTGCCTCGGCGGCCACGATCACCCTTGTCACTGCAGCCGCCTGCACCGGATGAAGTCCGGCCTTTAGCAGGATCGCCTCCACCCGGTCGAACAATTCGGTCGCGGTTACGGCGCGCCGTCCGCTCGTCTCGGGGGTGTTCATGGCTGTCCTCGGTTCCAGTTGGTCATCTGCGAACATTGATTATACATGGAGCCCGTTTTTGCCAGCCGAGTTGGCGGCATTCTTCCGCGCAAGAAGCCGCACCGGGCTGTCAAGATGCGTCAGCATAAAGGGCCTGTAGGAAGCCAGTAGAGCGATGAACCTGATGGATGCCGAAATCAGAGTGCCGGAGGTGGAGCTGATCGCGCTCGCCGAACGGTTCCTGCGTTCCCATGGTCTGAATGCTGCTCAAACAGGCTCGCTGGCTCGCATTCTGGTTGCGGCGCAGCGCGACGGAAGCCTGTCGCATGGACTGCAGCGCCTGCCGGGAACGCGCGACACCATGGGTCATCCCGATTTCAACAGGCAGGCGGACCCGCAACCGGAAAGCCTTTCTCCCGCGGTGACGCGGATCGACGCGCAGTACGGCTTTTCATGCCTTGCTGCCGAGCGGGGCATTCCGCAGCTCATCGAAAAAGCCAGACAGGTGGGCATCGGACTCCTTGCGGTGAACAACGGGTTCCATTCCACCGCGCTATGGCCAATGGTCGAACGCATAGCAGAGGCCGGCCTCGTTGGCCTGTCCATGAATCCCACCCATGCCTGGGTGACGCCATTCGGTGGCACGAAGGGCGTGCTGGGAACCAATCCGATAGCCTTTGCCTGGCCACGCGGCGAAAAACCGCCCTATGTCTTCGACTTTGCGACAACGGCGGCTTCCCGGGCCGATATCGCCATGCATCGTGCCTCCGGGAAGGAGATTCCCGATCATTGGGGTTTGGACGCTAGTGGCAACCGCACGACCGATCCGGCCGAAGTTCTTGCCGGCGCGATGCTTCCCTTCGGCGGGCACAAGGGCTCGGCGCTTGCAACGATGATCGAACTGATGGGCGGCCCTCTCATAGGAGACCGCACCAGCCGGCAGTCACAGGATTTCGACAAGGGTGCAAACGCCGCTCCCTGTCACGGCGAACTTCTGCTCGCATTCTCGCCCGAGCTTGCGGGCGGGCTCGTAGCCTTTGAGCGCGCCGAGTCCGTGTTCAAAGGATTTGCAGACCAGAACGTTCGGCTGCCTGGTGACCGGCGCTACCGGACGCGTGAACAAAGCGCGCGCGAAGGCATCGCCGTGTCCGTCGCACTGTTGGAGCGTATCCGCTCCCTGATACCATGACGCTCACGGCGAGGTCCCGTCGGACCGGAAAGTGGCTCAGGAGCGTGGCGTGAGCGAAGTCGGCTTTTAGTCGCCGTACAGTGTAGGTGAGTCAAATCCTCGCACGCCGTTTCCATGGCGTATCTCCACCTTTTGGAGGGAGGCGCTTACCCAAATAACCCAATAGCCAAGATACATGCCCTGCTGGAACATGAACGCTGGCGTCAAATGCCAGTCCAGTTCATCAGGTTGCCCGCCCATGGATGCGCCCCACGACAAACGCGAAGGTACAACCCTGGTAGACGGTTCTGTTTCGGTCGACCTATCGCCGGAAGGTCCGGGCGCCCCAAAAAGCCGGGGTCACCGCAAAAACCGCTCCCCCGCGGATTTGGCCGCGCGGAAACGAAAGACGGCCCCGGCTGCGATCGACGGCGCCATGGTTTCGGCCGCGGCCAAGCTTGACATACCGGACCTTCGTTCGTTGGGCGCGGACCGCGACTGGACATGCTCGCCGCTGGCGGCATTGGTGCGGCAGGTCCAAGCCGCCTCGGCCGTTCTGCTGTCTGCCGAGCGGGCAAACATCTCCATCTGGCCATCCGTTTCCATTGCGGCATCTCAGACCCCGTCCGATCCGGGCCTCTGGCATCCGAACCTGGCCGGACGGCATGTGTCATGGTCGTCGGCCGACGGGCCACTCGCCAATTTGGCTGACATGCCTGCCGTGACGCAGGCGGGCCTGCAGGCTCCTGACACGACATCCGTGTCCGCACCGGTGTCCCCACTGACACCGCCGAGCGCCGCCGCGCCTTCTGTGGAACAGGGTCCGGCTTCGGACACGCCGCAACCGGTGGAGCAGCCACAAACTACGCCCGATTTCGGAACCGGACTCAGCCAGTCCTCGGCGCCGACGGACACGGCTTCGGCATCGGCAACAGAAGCGGCTCCCGATACGGCCGCCACGTTACAGCCGGACGTTTCGGCCGCAAGTGCTGCTTCCGGTTGGAATCCCAACTGGCGAGCAGCCTCGGCCGCCACCCCTTGCGGCTCGTGCACGGGTCGTGCCTGCAACGTCTGTTCGGTTCGGATTGGGGGGCCGTCGGCATTGAACGGCCTGCCAACCGGTTACGCGCCCCGTATCCTCCAATACTATGACCCACCCCAAGAGACGGCGCGCACGTCGACATTTGCTCCCGCTGAGGTGCAGAGTTTCGCCGCTACGGCGGTCAACCCGATCGTGCTCGAAAACCAGAAACAGGGATCTCCGGAAAGCGAATGGCTGATCGACCAGGGTGATCCCACCATCGAGGGCTTCGCCGCGCAGTTCAGCCTTAACCATGGCGAGACGGTCGACTTCAAGATCAACACGGACTCGACGAACTACCGCATCGATATATACCGCCTGGGCTACTACGGCGGGGACGGGGCCCGGAAGGTCGCGACGATCAACAGGACGTTGACGAGCGCACAGGTGCAGCCCGACCCCCTGTTCGATCCGGCGACCAAGCTGGTGGACGCTGGAAACTGGGATGTTTCAGCTTCCTGGGCGATACCTTCTGACGCCGTCTCCGGCGTTTATTTTGCGCTGCTGACGCGGCTCGACGGTTCCGGCGGACAGAACATGATTCCGTTCATCGTCCGCGATGACGAGGCACCAAGCGACATCACCTTCCAGACCTCTGACACCACCTGGCAAGCCTACAACTGGTGGGGCGGGTACAACTTCTATGGCGGCATCGATCAGGGCGGCCATCAAGGACGAGCCAGCGCGGTCAGCTACAACCGTCCCATAATCACCCGCGACGGCGGCTTCGCCGCGGGCCCGCAGGATTTCATCTTCGGCGCGGAATATCCGGCCATCCGCTGGCTGGAGCAGAATGGATACGACATCAACTACATCTCGGGAATAGACACTGCCAGGTCCGGCGAGCAACTGCTCAACAGCAAGATCTTTCTGTCGGTTGGGCACGACGAATACTGGTCCGCCGACCAGCGCTCGAACGTCGAGGCGGCGCGGGACGCAGGCGTAAACCTTGCGTTCCTGAGTGGCAACGAGGTCTATTGGGAAACGCGCTGGGCGCCGAGCATCGACGGCTCCGGCACGCCCTACAAGACCCTGATCTCCTACAAGGAGAGATGGGACAATGCCGACGTCGATCCCGGCCATACGACCTCGACCTGGCGCGATCCGCAATTTGGCTCCGGCCAGCCGGAAAATGCCCTGACAGGAACGATATTCACGGTCGATTCCTACCGTCTGGACACGATCACGATCCCGTATGACCTCTCCAATTTTCGCTTCTGGAGCAACACTGAGGTCGCCAACATCCAACCGGGACAGGTCTATTCGCTGACGCCGAACCTGCTCGGCTATGAGTGGGACTCTGATCTCGATAACGGCGCGCGGCCGGGCGGGCTGATAAACCTGTCGTCAACCACGGTCGACGTGAACTCGCTGCTGCTCGACTACGGCAATACGACC
>QGUU01000117.1 GCA_003242525.1 Pseudomonadota bacterium
CTCGTAAAATGCTTCTCGATGATGGACGCGCCATGGGCAACGGCAGCGATGGAGACGCCGCAGCCCATCGTATGATCCGAAATGCCGACCTCGCAACCGTAGGTGGCTCGCATGTCGGGAATGGTCAGCACGTTCGCGTCGTGCGTGGGTGCCGGATAGGCGCTGGTGCATTTGAGAATGGCCACCTGCTGGTTGCCGGCGTCCCTGCAAGCTTCCAATGCCTCCGCGATCTCTTCCCGAACGGCCATGCCGGTAGAAATGATGACCGGCTTTCCCGTTCCAGCCACCTTGCGGATCAAGGGGATATGGGTGAGTTCGAACGAAGCGATCTTGTAGGCGGGCGCGCCGATCGATTCGAGGAAATCGACAGACGTTTCATCGAAGGCCGACGAAAAGGCGATGATCCCCTTTTGCCGGGCGCGCTCGAAAATAGGCAGGTGCCATTCCCAGGGCGTGTGCGCCTCGTCGTACAGGTCAAAGAGCCGGCGGCCCTGCCAGAGCGGACTGTCGTCAGGCACCAGGAAATCGGATGTCGAGGCATCCAGGGTAATGGTTTCGGGGAGGTAGGTCTGGAGCTTGATTGCATCGGCCCCGGCCTCGGCAGCCATGTCCACCATCGCAAGCGCCCGGTCTAGCGACTGGTTATGATTGCCCGACATTTCGGCGATGACGAACGGCGGTTCTGACAGGCCGATCTTGCGGCCCGCGATCTCAAATCCGGTCATCTGGCTTTCCCCGGTTCCCTTCCCTGATCCGCTCGGCAATGTAGAGGGATTCCTGCAATCTGTAGCCTGCCCGCTCGAAAGCGCGGGCAGATCGCCTGTTGTGGGCCAGCACCACGGCCCTGATGGTCGAAATATCGCTGCGGTGCCCGAACAGCCAGTCCGTGGCCTGGCCCACAAGGTCGAAAGAGCGGGCTTCCTCGGGGTTCTTGAAAATCGAAATGGTCGCCTCGCTCCCTGCCAGATCAAAACGCACCACTCCCACCGGAAGGCCGCCCAGTTCGGCAATCATGATCATGCGCGACGCGTCCGCCAGGCTCCTGGCAAACCAGCGCTCGTGCTCCTCCAGCGTTATCGGGGCCTTGTTGCCAGACACCTCACGAATTTCCGGATGGTTTCGCCATCCGTGCACAAGCATGCTGTCGGCGGCAACCGCCGGCCGGAATGTCAGTTCTCTGCACAGCAGCCTGCTGGCCACGCGAGCAGCGCCGAGGCCATCTACAATGCCCGCGCCGCGCTCGCTCATCCCGCGCACCAGTTCCGGCGCCTCCCACAGCACGTCAAGCCACCTGGATATGGCCGCAATGTCGGGCTCGAACATGGCCGGCGTCCCGACTGCCACACCCGAACGAACAAGATCGCGCACATTGTCAACCTGGTTGGGAACGATGCCGAAAACCAGCGATGGTACCCCCAGGCAAAGCCGCTCCCAGCTCATGGTTCCGCCACCACCGATGGCAAGGTCGGCGCCATGCAGAAGTTCGGCTATGTTGGTGGCGCCAACGTGAAGCCGGACCGCCCCTCTGCCGGCCTGAAAGCGGATCAGTTCGTCGATCTTCCCGTTCAGCGGGCCGACCAGCACATCGACGCAGTCCAGATCACTCAGGCGCGGCTCCAGTGCCCGCAGAACAGCCAGCGTATGCCCGGCAGGATCGGATCCACCAAAGGCCACCAGCAGCCGACGCAGCTTGCCGTTGCGCCGGCGCGGAACCGAACGCCACTCGGCAAACTCCTGCCGCAGAAGCGCGTAGCGCGGACCGACCAGCAACTGCGCGACGGTGGCACCAGTTCCGCATAGGCCTCGACCCCATCGAAAAGCCTGTTCTGATCGACCAGGAGGTCGCAATCGTGCGCCCGGTCGGCCAGATCGTCGATGATGGCGATTTTTTGAACCCATGGCCGGACCAGCAACTCCCATGATCTGGAAATCGCGTAATGATCGACCAGCAGGAGACAAGGCTCAGCCATTTCCTTGAGAAAGGCCAGCGTTGCACGCGCGTCGTCTTCCGATCCCGGCTCAACATCCTCCTCGATCTCGTGGCAGCCTATGCCCGCGGTTTCCAGGCGTTCCCTGAGCGCGGTTCCCGGCGCCCGCATGATGAAACAAGGCGAGGCACCCAGGTTCATGACTGCGTGGGCGAGGCTCATGCAACGGGAAAAATGCCCCATTCCGAGGTCCGAAGAGGCATCGGTGCGAAAGACGACAGGCATTGTCATCCCGCCGGACTCCGAGCGAGGCCGTTATCGCAGGGTGCAGGCACGCAATTGGCGCCGGCCTCAGGCCTGATCGTGCTTGCGCTCATCCATCCACCGCACCAGGAATTCGGCACGCGCCCAGTCTTCTTCGTCGTCAATATCCTGAACCCGCAGGCGTGGCAGGACGAGTGGAACCGCCCTGCTCCTGAAAAACGGAATGCGCTTCACGAAAGAGCTGGTGGCGCCCCAGTAGAGCTGGCCCGCATCGTGATAGAGCGGTTTCAAATCCTGCGAACGACTATCGATATGTTCGGGGAACGCCGCGGAAAGAAAACCCTCCTCGCTTATTTCGAGTGACCTCTGCACCGCGAATTCGAAGGCACAGCAGGTGATTACATAATCGGCACCGGTCGAGCGCAGCAGTTCGTGACCCTCGCGAATGTCGGACGGCCGCAGAAGCGGCGCAGTGGGATAGATGCAGCAGACTGCCTCGGGCGTGCAGCCGTGCTCGATCAGCCAATCCACGGCATGGGCAACAACCGGAAGCGTCGCCGCGTGGTCGCTGGCCAGCTCCGCCGGACGCCGGAAAGGCGTCTCTGCTCCGAAGGAGCGCGCAACTTGCGCGATTTCCTCGTCGTCCGTCGAGACAATGACGCGGCTGAAGCATTCTGAGGCCAGCGCGGCTTCGATGCTTCGCGCAATTATGGGTTTGCCAGGGAAGGTTTTATGTTCTTTCGCGGGATGCGCTTGGACCCACCCCGCGCAGGAATGATGGCGACGTTCATGCAAGCAGCTTCCTGAGGGTCGCGATCACCTTCGTCTGGTCTTCATCAGTCATTGCCGAATACATCGGCAGCGTGATCGCGCCATCATAATAGGTTTCGCTTTCAGGAAACTGACCGCGACGAAAACCAAGCGCCTGGTAGTAGGGCTGGGTATGCACCGGAATGTAGTGCACATTCACGCCGATCCCGGCGGCACGCAGCGCCTCGAACACCTGTCGGCGATGCGCGGCCTGATTGAGCCTGATTACGTAAAGGTGCAGCGCGGAGCGGCGGTCCGGCAGGCGCGCGGGCAGTCGTATCGGAAGGTCCGCCAACTCCCGGTCGTAGCGGTCCGCCAGGCGGTGGCGGCGCTCCACCCATGCGTCCAGATTTTTCAACTGGGAAAGGCCAAGCGCCGCCTGGAGTTCGGTCAGGCGGTAGTTGTAGCCGAGTTCCCGCTGTTCATAGTACCAGGGGCCTTCATCGGCGGCGAGCGCTGCCCTGTCGCGGGTCATGCCGTGCGAGCGGAAAAGTCGCATCCGTTCGGCCAGCTCCGGGGAATTGGTCGTCGCCAGCCCGCCTTCGGCAGTGGTTATGATCTTTACCGGATGGAAGCTGAAAACGGTGATGTCGCTGTGGGTGCAATCGCCGATGGTCGTATCCTTGTAGCCTGCTCCGACCGCGTGCGAGGCATCTTCGATGACGCCAAAGCCATATTCTTGCGAAAACGCTGCGATCTCCTCCATATCGCAGGGCTGGCCGGAAAAATGCACCGGAATCACAACCTTGGGCAGTTTCCCGACCTTGCGGGCAGCGCGCAGCTTTTCAGCCAGGCTGGCTACGCTCATATTGTATGTGTGCGGGTCTATGTCGACGAAATCGACCGAGGCCCCGCAATAAAGCGCGCAATTGGCGCTGGCGAGGAATGTGTTGGGGGACGTCCACACAACATCGCCTGGACCCACGCCGAGCGCCAGGCAGGCAATGTGCAAAGCCGAGGTGGCACTGTTGACGCCCACCGCATGCGCAACGCCGCAATATTGCGCAACCGCTTCTTCGAAGCGAGGGAGCACCGGCCCCTGGGTCAGGAAATCCGATTGCAGCACCGACACGACCGCATCGATGTCTTCTGCCGAAACGGACTGCCTGCCATAAGGAATCATCAGAAGCCTTCGTGAGAGAAAGCGGGGTCCACATGCTCGCGAATCAGGCTGCGCAGCTGCTCGACGGTGAGAAATTCGTCATTGTCCGCCGAATTATAGCTGAACCCCTGCGGAACCCGCTTCGCGCCTGCTGAAATATAGCGTTCGGCCAGCGCCGCATTGCTGTTGGTAAGCAGATAGTACTTGCCGATATCGATGGTGTTGGGTCCGTCGCTGGGAGTGATCATCTCCTCATGGATCTTCTCTCCAGGCCGAACGCCCACGATTTCGATGCGGGCGCTCGGCGCGACGGCGCGCGCAACATCCTGAATGTTGTAGGAGGGGATTTTCGGGACGATGATTTCACCGCCCAGCGCGTTTTCAATCGCCCAAAGGACGAGTTCAACGCCTTCCGCAAGACTGATGTTGAAACGGGTCATGGCCGGATCGGTGATAGGCAGAACCCCGGTTTTCCGCCTGTCGAGAAAGAACGGGATGACCGATCCTCGACTGCCCATGACGTTGCCGTAGCGAACGACGCTGAAACGCAGATCGCGCGAACCCTTTATGCCATTGGCGGCCACGAAGAGCTTGTCGGAGCAGAGCTTGGTCGCACCGTAAAGGTTGATCGGCGCTGCCGCCTTGTCCGTGGACAGCGCCACTACCCTGGAAACCTTCGTATCCATGCAGGCCTCTATGAGGTTCTGCGCCCCCAGCACGTTGGTCTTTATGAATTCGAAGGGATTGTATTCCGCGGCGGGCACCTGCTTCAGTGCGGCGGCGTGCACTACGATGTCCACACCCTCCAAGCCGCGACGCAGTCGATCGCGGTCGCGAATGTCTCCCAGAAAATAGCGCAGCGCAGGATACTCCTGCTCGCTTAAAGTCTGCCTTAGCTCAAACTGCTTCAGTTCATCGCGCGAATAGACGACGAGACGGCCAATGCCCGGATAGCGTGCGAGTACCGTTTTGAGGAAGGCCTTACCGAACGAGCCCGTACCACCCGTTACCAGAACCGATTTCCCGTTCAGCATTCCCAGTCGCCCCTCATGACGCTCTCTACCGCGACGGCTCTCCCCCGCGGCCCGGAACAGTTGCGTTGCACTTTGCCTCGCGGATCTCGGTGCCGCCGAGACCAGAACAGCGATTCTGCTTCCGGATGGCACTTTATGAGACGCCATCCTTTTGCGGGCCTTGCCATGCGGCAGGGATCGCCTGTTGCCGACGAGTCCTCGGAACAGGATCAAGCAAAAGAAACCGGCGGCGCCGCTCAAGCGACGCCGCCGGCATCAAAATCAGGGTTCTTGGGGCTGGAACCTAGCGCAGGCGCTGCAGCAGTGACCAGACGACAGGGACGAGCGCAGCCGCCAGCCCGACCTTGATGAGGTCACCCACCAGGAAGGGCAGGACACCGAACTGCCAGGCCTTCTCCGGTCCGATCAATGTCGCGAGCCAGCCAAAGCCCATGGCCATCATCACAAGCTCGGCAACCAGCATGGCGCCGGTAAGCTTGAGCAGGCTGCGATCCCATCCGCGATCCGCCGCCCAGCCAACGATGGCCGCCATAACCACGAAGCCGGCGAGATAGCCGCCGGTCGGGCCCATCATGTAGGCAATGCCGATGCCCTTCTCCGGCGCACTCTGGAAGACCGGCAGCCCGGCAGCACCTTCCGCCATGTAAAGCAGCAGCGTAGCCACGCCGAGCCGCAGGCCGAAGGCAGCGCCGATGAGAAGTACCGCCAGCGTTTGAAGCGACATGTCCACAGGACCGAGGACTACCTTGGTCTTGGCGGAAATGGTCAGCAGCAGCGTTCCCGCCAAGGCCAGGAAAATCTGGGTCGCGAGGCGCAGAGCCCCGTTCCGGGGGAGAGCGAGCGAAACAAGCGGACGCATAGTGGTTGCAATTGCCATGGTTTTCCTCATTTCCTTCCGGCGCGGCGCAGCCTGGCTGCGTGATGTTTCTATATTGGCTTCCTCACCGGGCGGCAATCGGTTTCCGCCCGGCATGAACGGACAGGATGACATGACCCTGAAGCTCAGCGCCGATTTCGAGCCTCGCCATGGCGAGGCGGTGCCGGTTGCGCCGGGGGTCGTGCGAATCACCGCCCGCAACCCCTCGCCTTTCACCTTCCACGGCACCAACAGCTATCTGATAGGTCGCGATTCGCTGGCTGTCATCGACCCCGGCCCGGATGACGAGGAACATTTTCGGGCCCTGCTCAAGGCCGCAGATGGACGCCCGATCAGCCACATCTTCATAAGCCATACGCATCGGGATCATTCGCCCCTGGCTGCCCGCCTCAAGGGCGCTACAGGCGCAACAGTGCTGGCGGAGGGGCGGCACCGCCCGGCCCGCCCGCTGCGGTCCGGAGAAACGGCACGACTGGATGCAAGCGGCGACATGGACTTCAACCCTGACCGGACGCTCTCAGATGATGAGGTGGTCGAAGGCGACGGCTGGGCAATAAGGACTGTTCTGACACCCGGGCATGCTGCCAATCACGCCGCCTTCGCGCTCGAAGGAACCGGCATATTGTTTTCAGCAGACCATGTAATGGCCTGGTCCACCACCATCGTAGCGCCGCCCGACGGGGCCATGACCGAGTACATGCGCTCGCTTGACAGGTTGATCGAACGCGGCGACCGCCTTCTGCTTCCCGGCCATGGCGGGCCGGTAACTGCGCCGCGCACCTTCATGCGTGGATTGCGGGCGCATCGCCGCATGCGCGAGCGAGCCATTCTCGAGCGCATCAGCAAGGGTGACCGCACCATAGCGGCTATGGTGGCCGCCATTTATCGCGATACCGATCCCCGCCTGCATGGGGCTGCGTCCCTGTCCGTCCTGGCGCATCTGGAAGACCTTGTCGCCAGAGGCCTGGTTTCCACTGAAGGCGACCCCTCGCTGGACGGCGTCTATATGCCTATCCGTTAAAAGCGCCGGAAGCTGCCCGCGTCATCGCTATCGACCGTCTTCCTGGCCAAGTCCCAACTGGCTGTTGATCTGGCTATCGAGTTCGGAAAGAAAGACAACGATCCGCCGGGCATTGTCGCCAAGGTCGTGTCGCCCATAGCGCGAGGCCGAGCGCATATCGACCAGCGTCGTTTCCGCGTCGGCGCTAATGCGCACAGACACGTCTGCCGGCAGTTCCAGACCCAGGCGGGGCGCACAGGGCCCGAGGTTGGCCTCCCCCGCGAAAGGGGATTTTGCCCCGGGCAGGAGACCGGAAATCC
>QGUU01000118.1 GCA_003242525.1 Pseudomonadota bacterium
TCCATGACTGCAATCCTCCAGGAAAAGCTGCTCCATCCGAAGCCGGATGCGCCTCCCTTGCATCATTGTGAGGTCTGACGCCAGCGTTCCCTTGGCAAAACCACTGGCGATAGCGCCGCCTTTTTCGTATCACGGCACACGCCGCCACAGGAAATCCGATCCATGTTCGAGACCCTGCAACCAGCTCCGCCGGACAAGATACTGGCGCTTATCGGTCTATACCGCGCCGATCCTCGCCCGAACAAGGTTGACCTTGGTGTCGGCGTTTACCGGGACGGCGCCGGCAGGACGCCTGTCCTGCGGGCGGTGCGTGAAGCGGAGAAGCGCCTCTGGCAGAGCCAGGATACGAAGACCTATCTGGGTCTTTCTGGCGACATCGCCTTCAATGCGGCCATGATCGATCTTGTTTTCGGCAAGGACGCGGACACCAGCCGAATACGCGCCGCACAAGCACCTGGCGGCTCCGGCGCGCTACGGCTCGTTGCCGAATTACTTCAGCGTTCGCGCCCGGGCGTCACTGTCTGGACATCGGATCCGACCTGGCCGAACCATCTGCCCATTATGCGCGGTGCCGGCCTCGCGACGCGCGATTACCCTTATTTCGATGAAGCGACCGGGAAGGTGCGCTTCGATGCAATGGTGGAAACACTCAAGGGGGCCGCCGCTGGCGACGTGGTGCTGCTGCATGGCTGTTGCCACAATCCGACGGGCGCCAACCTTGACGCCGCGCAGTGGCAGATGCTGGCCGATCTCCTGGCCGAGCGGAAGTTGCTGCCCTTCGTCGATCTCGCCTATCAGGGTTTCGGCGACGGGCTCGAGGCAGATGCGCAGGGCCTTCGCATCCTTGCAGCGAACGTACCCGAAATGGTCGTGGCCGCGAGTTGTTCAAAGAATTTCGCCGTCTACCGCGACCGGGTCGGCGCAGCCATGCTGATGGCTCGCGACAGCGCGCAGGCAGACATAGCAGCGAGCAACATGCTTGCGGCGGCACGTGCGCTCTATTCCATGCCACCGGACCATGGCGCTGCCGCGGTGCGCATCGTGCTGGAGGACCCTGCCCTGCGCGCAGACTGGGAAGCCGAGCTCGATGAGATGCGCTTGCGGATGCTGCGGCTGCGTCGTGAATTTGCCGATGCCTTGCGCCGCATTTCCAACTCCGATCGTTTCGATTTCATCGCCGAGCATCGAGGCATGTTTTCGCGCCTCGGGCTGACGGGATCACAGGTCGAGCGCCTGCGCGACGAGCATGCTGTCTATATGGTCGGCGACAGCCGCATAAATGTGGCCGGCCTCCCGGAAAACGGTCTCGAAGAACTGGCCAGAACAATCGTCTCGGTGCTGGACTGATGCAGCCATCCAGGGACATTGCTCGGCTGATCGAGATCATGGCAGCACTGCGCACGCCGAAAACAGGCTGTCCGTGGGATATTGAGCAGAACTTCTCCACCATCGCTCCCTACACGATCGAGGAGGCCTACGAGGTTGCGGACGCGATCCAGCGCGGCGACCTTGATGATCTGCGCGAGGAATTGGGGGATCTCCTCCTGCAAGTTGTCTACCACGCGCGTATGGCGGAAGAGATCGGCGCCTTCACCTTTGCGGATGTCGTGGAGGCCATCACCAGGAAGATGATACGCCGCCACCCGCATGTGTTCGGCGATGAACAGGCGCGTAGCGCCGGCATGGCCAAGGGCATGTGGGAGAAGATCAAGGCAGAGGAACGGGCCGAAAGGCAGGCCGCCCGCCATGCCCGCGGAGCCGAGCCCGAAGAGCAGGACAAGGGCTATCTCGACTCGGTACCGGTCGCCCTACCCGCTCTGACCAGAGCTCTCAAATTGCAGGAAAAGGCAGCTCGCGTCGGCTTCGACTGGACAGAGGCCGAACCCATACTCGACAAGATCGAGGAGGAGATAGGCGAGTTGCGTGGCGCGCTTGCCGGCGGCGATGTCGCGTCGATCAGGGATGAGTTCGGTGACATGCTGTTTGCGCTCGTCAACCTTGGTCGCCACCTCAGGCTGGATCCCGAGTCTGCGCTGGCCGGAACCAACCAGAAGTTCCGCAGCCGTTTCCATCATGTGCAAAGAGCACTGGAGAAGTCCGGCCGCACTCTGGAGGATGCATCCCTTCAGGAGATGGAAGCCCTCTGGCAGGAGGCGAAAGGGAAGACATAGCCGGCTGCTCGAATGCGGTCGCTCGCACCAAGACCGCTGTCCCGGAAACTCTTTGAAGGATCTGCGCGTGGCCTGTCACTTGGCGAGGAAGTCGGACGATGCTTAATTTTCCTGCAGCCTGCTTTCGATCTCCGCGCGGGCCCGTTGTGTCGTCCTGAGCGTCAGCACGATCGAGCCGTCCTCCGCATCCTTGCGCGCAACCACCTCGCTGTTGCGGTAGAGCCAGTCGGTCAGACCGAGTTGCGAAGGTGAAAGCCTGACGGAGAAGGAGGTCAATTCGCCGGCGACATGCCTCTCTATAGTCGCCAGAAGGGTGTCGATCCCCTCGCCCGTGATTGCTGAAATCGCTACGGGTTTCCGCTTCGACGCAGCGCCGTCACCGAGCAACCGCGCGCGAGTCGCATCGTCAAGCCGATCGACCTTGTTCCACACTTCAATGACCCGATTTTCGTCGCGCGCATCCACCCCGAGATCCGCCAGCACGCGCTCGACGTCGTCCGCCTGAGCGGCCGTGTCCGGGTCGGAAATATCGCGCAGATGCAGCACGAGATCGGCTTCCACCACCTCTTCCAGCGTAGCGCGGAAGGCCGCGACCAGATGGGTAGGCAAATCGGATATGAACCCCACCGTATCGGACAGGATGACCGACGTTCCGTGCGGCAAACGCAGACGCCTCAGCGTCGGATCTAGCGTCGCAAACAGCATGTCCTCGGCCAGGACCCCTGCCCCGGTCAGCCGGTTGAACAGGGTGGATTTGCCCGCATTGGTATAGCCAACGATTGCCACGACGGGGAAAGGCACCTTCTTGCGCTTGGCTCGGTGCAGGTCGCGCGTGCGCCGCACGGCCTCCAGCTCCCGCTTGAGCTTGACGATCTTGTCCTGCAGCA
The DNA here is from genome assembly GCA_003242525.1 of Pseudomonadota bacterium. Lineage (GTDB taxonomy): Bacteria > Pseudomonadota > Alphaproteobacteria > Rhizobiales > Rhizobiaceae > Mesorhizobium. The sequence continues at coordinate 3,059 of QGUU01000118.1, forward strand.
CCCGGCGGTCAGCTTCGATCTGGGTTTCGCCCGGACCGCCCAGGAAGCCAGCACCGCCGCGCTGGCGTTCCAGATGGGTCCAGGAGCGCACCAGCCTGCCCTTCTGATAATTGAGATGGGCAAGCTCCACCTGTAGCGCGCCTTCCCTGGTGCGGGCACGCTCGCCGAATATCTCAAGGATGAGACCGGTGCGGTCGAGCACCTTGACGTCGAGTTCCTTTTCGAGATTGCGCTGCTGGACCGGCGTCAGCGGGTGATCGACGATCACCAATTCCACTTCGGCGTCTCTGATGGCGTCGGACAGATCGGCCACCTTGCCGCTGCCCAGCAGCGTCGCCGGGCGCGGTTCATTGATCGGTACAATCGCAACATGGACGGGATCGAGGTCGATTGCCCGCGCAAGCCCTACGGCCTCATCGCGCCGCGCTTCTGCGGAACGCACCGCGCGGGGCCGCCTGCCTTCGTCATCGACCAGGAACTGCCGATTGATGACGGGAACGATAACTGCTGCTCGGGTCAGCGCGTTGCCACCCTGGCCCGCGCCAGTAGTCGAATCTCCGGGGGCGTTCCGGTTCGCGCTGTCTCGTGCCAACTAGCCCTGGCTTTCCTCGCCGTCGAACATCTGGACAGGCTGGCTCGGCATGATGGTCGATATCGCGTGCTTGTATACCAGCTGCGAATGACCATCGCGCCGCAGCAAGACGCAAAAATTGTCAAAAGAGGTGACCACCCCGGTCAGCTTCACGCCGTTGATAAGAAAAATAGTCAGTGGATTCTTGCTCTTGCGAACCGAATTCAGGAACAGATCCTGAAGGTTTTGTGAACGCTCCGCCATTGTTTTAATCTTCCGCCACTCCCATCCCTTTGCACGCAGTGCGCCAAAATAGCCGGCGCATGTCAAGCGCACAAATATCCCACCACCAATAGTAGCAGGGGGACGAGGTTTTATTGATGCTCATTTTCACCGTGCCGTTATCAGGCACGGCTTTTTTCCGCAACGTCAAAAAAGGCCTCTCTCAAAGAAAGCGCAACGGAACCCGGCTCTCCGTTGGCAATGGGCCTGCCGTCAATTTCCACCACAGGCAGGACAATTGTTGTCGCGGAAGATATGAACGCCTCCCGCGCCCGCATCGCTTCCTCTACGGCGAACGGTCGTTCCTCGATTTTCAGCCCCAGCCTGCTTGCCACCTTGAACAGTGTGGTACGGGTAATTCCGCGCAGAATGCCGTGATCAGCCGGTCTCGTGACCAGAACGCCGTCGCGCGTGACGATCCAGGCATTCGAAGAGCCGCCTTCCTTGACCATGCCGTCGGTGTCGACGAACCATGCTTCCTGGCAACCTGCCTCCTTGGCCTTTTGCTTGGCGAGCACATTGGGCAGAAGGCCAACCGACTTGATATCGACCCGTTCCCAGCGATTTTCCGGCACGGTGATCACCTTGATGCCGGTCGTCGCGCGCCTTGCCTGGAAGCCGGGATCGGCCTTTCTCGCCAACACCACCAGCGAAGGTTTGGCGTTGGCGGGAAAAACGAAGTCGCGGCTTGCAACCCCTCGTGTCACCTGCAGATAGACAAGGCCGTCAATTACGCGGTTGTGACGCACCACCTCGCGCATGATGATGGTCAACGCCTTGCGAGACACGGGCCAGGCGATTGACAGCTCTTTCAGGGAGCGGTCGAGTCGATCCAGATGAGGTCCCATGTCCACGATATAGCCGCGCGCGACCTCGCAAACCTCGTAGACGCCATCGGCAAACTGGTAGCCGCGGTCTTCCACATGCACGAAAGCATCGCGATGGGAAAGGTAGCGCCCGTTGACATAAGCAATGCGCGGCATGGACTCACCTGCAGCTGGCTGGCTGACAGGGCGTAACCAATAGCGGGCTGCGGAACAAGCCGAAAGACGCCGAGGCGGCCTGTCAGGGGCCGCCCGTTTTGCGGGCATGATAAAATCACACGCCCAGCGACTTCAGCTTTCGGTGAAGAGCCGACCGTTCCATGCCGATGAACTCGGCAGTCTTGGAAATGTTGCCGCCGAACCGGTTGATCTGCGCCACGAGATATTCCTTCTCGAACTGCTCGCGCGCCTCACGCAAGGGCAACGCCATGATGTGCTGATCCGCCTGGGTAGGTGTCCGCGGCATCACATCTCCGATCTCCGCCGGCAGGAGATCTGCGGTAATGGGCGTGCTGACGTCGTCGCCGCGGGCCAGGATCATCAGGCGCTCCACATTGTTCCGAAGCTGGCGCACATTGCCCGGCCAGTTATGCGCCTGCAGGACCGCCATGGCGTCGTCGGCGATGCGACGCGGCTTGATGCCCGCCTGCCGCGCCATCTGCTTCATGAAACTGTCAACCAAATACGGGATATCCTCTCGCCGTTCGGCCAGGCTGGGCACGCGAACCGGAACGACGGCGAGGCGGTGGTAAAGATCCTCCCGGAACCTTCCCTCTGCGATCATGGCTTCGAGATTCTGCGAGGTCGAGGATATGATCCGGACATCCACCTTGACGCGCTTGGTCCCCCCTACCCGCTCGAACTGCTGCTCCACAAGCACGCGCAATATCTTGTTCTGCGTCTCGCGCGGCATGTCCGCAACCTCGTCGATATAGAGGATGCCGCGATGTGCCTCTTCCAGCGCGCCGACCTTCCGCTCGGTTCCGTTCGACTCGGTGCCGAAAAGCTCGATTTCCATGCGCTCCGGCGTAATGGTCGCCGCCGACAGCGTCACGAACGGACCGTTCTTGCGCGTGGAAAGCGAGTGGATGGCCCGCGCCACCAGTTCCTTGCCCGAACCTGAAGGCCCGAAGATCATCACGCGGCTGTTGGTCGGTGCCACGCGCTCGATTGTCTGGCGCAACTGGCTCATGGCCGAGGACATGCCGATCAGTTCGAATGTCTCGCCGCTACGCTGCCTGAGGTCGGACACTTCCCGCCTGAGTTTCGACGTTTCCAGAGCCCTCTCGGCCACCAGGATCAGCCTGTCCGCCTTGAAGGGCTTTTCGATAAAGTCGTAGGCGCCACGGCGGATGGCGGACACGGCGGTTTCGATATTGCCGTGACCGGAGATCATCACCACCGGCAGGTTGGGGTGCAGGGTCTTGATCTCGTCCAGCAGTGCCAGGCCGTCAAGGCGGGAGCCCTGCAGCCATATGTCGAGAAAGACCAGCCGCGGGACACGGTCGGCGATCGACGCAAGCGCGCTGTCGGCGTCATGCGCGGTGCGCGTCTCGTGCCCCTCGTCGCTCAGAATACCGGCGACCAGTTCACGGATGTCTTCTTCGTCGTCAACGATAAGGATATCAGACGCCATTTCCGACCTTCTCAACTCTTCCTTCGTGAGCCTCGTTCCCGCCTGCAGCGGCATCCGGTGCCGTGGCAGGCAGGATCAGGCTGACCATAGCCCCTTGCCCGTCATGAAAATCTGCCGGCGCGTCGTGCAGTTCGAGCCGACCGCCATGGTCCTCGACAATCTTCTTGACGATGGCGAGGCCAAGTCCCGTGCCCTTGTCGCGGGTCGTCATATAGGGCTCCAGCAGCCGCTGCCGGTTTTCACGCGGGAGGCCCTTTCCGTTGTCGATGACGTCTATCCGATATGTTCCGTCGAGGCGGCGGGCGCGAATGTGAATGACGCCGCGAACGCCATTCTTACGCTCCAGGCCTTCCATCGCCTCGGCCGCGTTCTTCACCACATTGCCAAAAGCCTGCGCCATCAGCCGGCTGTCGAAAGTGCCGTTGAGGGGCTCGCTGCCGAAGTCGCGCTCGAAGGATATGTCGGGCCGGCTGACCTCCACGAGGAAGGAAGCTTCGCGCAGCGGTTCGCGCAGGTCGATCGCCTTCATCTCGGGTTTGGGCATTCGCGCGAAGGACGAGAATTCATCGACCATCCGGCCGATATCCTCTACCTGGCGGATGATCGTATCGGTGCACTGGTCGAAAACCTCGCGGTCCTCCGTGATGACCTTTCCGTAGCGGCGACGGATGCGCTCGGCAGAAAGCTGGATTGGAGTGAGGGGGTTCTTGATCTCGTGCGCAATACGCCGCGCAACATCAGCCCATGCCGAAGAGCGCTGGGCCTGGACCAGATCGGTAATGTCGTCCACGGTCACGACATAGGCTTTCCCGCCTGGGTCGCCCTCGTCCTGCTCGACTGTTACCTGTACGTTGAATGTGCGCTCGGCGCCAGCGCGATAAAAGGTCACCTGCTCGCGATAGACAGGCTTTGCGGAATTGCGGCCCACCTCGAAGATGCGCCCCACATGCGGCAGCAGGGTGGA
>QGUU01000119.1 GCA_003242525.1 Pseudomonadota bacterium
TTCTTGATATGTTCACGGCATTGAGTATGTTGGCTGGGGAGTCAACCGGAATCGGACAAGGAGAATAATGTCCTGTGGACGACGGGGCTCGCCTGTGAATCGCGGGAAGGATCGACATCCCGTTAGCTGCTGTTGCAGATAAGTCAGTACCGGGCGCCATCGACTCTGATAGCCACGATCCGGGCAAGGACGAAGAAGGGCAATGGCGGAAGCAGCAAGAAAGTTCGGCACGACGGAGAAGCCGCTATATCGCGAGCCGCCGAACAACATCGAGGCGGAGCAGGCGTTGCTCGGCGCCATATTGGTCAATAATGACGCGTTCTATCGCGTCTCGGATTTTCTCAAGGCCTCGCATTTCTACGAGCCGTTGCACCGCAAGATCTTCGAGGTCGCCTCCGAGCTCATCCGCATGGGCAAGATGGCCAATCCGGTGACCATCAAGACGTTCCTGCCTGCCGACGACAAGGTCGGCGACATGACGGTTTCGCAATATCTCGCCCGCCTGGCCGCAGAGGCGGTGACTGTCATCAACGCCGCTGATTACGGCCGGGCGATCTACGACCTCGCCACGCGCCGCGCCCTCATCACCGTCGGCGAGGACATGGTGAACATCGCCTATGACGCGCCGGTGGATATGTCACCGGCCGAGCAGATCGAGGATGCCGAGCGGCGACTCTTCGAACTGGCCGAAACCGGCCGCTATGACGGCGGCTTCGAGAGTTTCACCGACGCGCTCAAGACCGCCGTGGACATGGCCAACGCGGCCTATATGCGCGACGGGCATCTGTCGGGCATTTCGACCGGTTTCCGTGATCTGGACAGGCGCATGGGCGGGCTGCAGCCATCCGACCTCATCATCGTCGCGGGCCGCCCCGGCATGGGCAAGTCGTCGCTCGCCACCAATATCGCCTTCCACATCGCCAACGCATATGAACCTGTACAGCAGGCGGACGGCACGTTCAGAGCGGCCAATGGCGGCGTAGTGGGCCTGTTCTCGCTGGAAATGTCGGCGGAGCAGCTTGCCACCCGCATCATATCCGAACAGACCGAAATCCCCTCCTCCAAGATTCGGCGCGGCGAGATAACGGAGGCTGATTTCGAGAAGCTGGTCGCCTGTTCGCAAATGATGCAGAAGCTGCCGCTTTATATCGACCAGACCGGCGGCATCTCCATCGCCCAGCTTGCCGCGCGTGCCCGGCGCCTGAAGCGTCAACGCGGCCTCGATGTGATTGTCATCGACTACGTGCAACTGATGACAGGTTCCTCCAGGCGCGCCGGAGAAAACCGCGTGCAGGAGATAACCGAGATCACAACCGGACTGAAGGCGCTGGCCAAGGAACTGAACGTTCCAATCATCGCGCTCTCCCAGCTTTCGCGACAGGTCGAAAGCCGCGACGACAAACGACCCCAACTGTCGGACCTGCGCGAATCGGGCTCGATCGAACAGGACGCCGACGTCGTGCTGTTCGTCTATCGCGAGGAATATTATCTCAAGAACAGGGAACCCAAGCCCGGCACGGAGGAATACATCAAATGGGAGGCGGAGATGAACGAAGCGCGCGGCAAGGCTGAGGTCATCATTGCCAAGCAGCGTCACGGGCCGACCGGGACCGTTCCCATGGGCTTCCAGGGCGAATTTACACGCTTCTTCGACCTGGCCGAAGACACTCACCTGCCGGAAAGGTTTGAGTAGCGCCTTGACTTCATTTTCGTTTCTGCCCGCCTGGCGCAGCATGCATGGCTAAAGCCCGTACACAGTTTGTCTGCCAGGCCTGTGGCAACGTCTCGACCCGCTGGGCCGGAAAATGCGACGCGTGCGGCGAATGGAACACGCTTGTCGAGGAAGGAACGGCCAGCGGCATTGGCTCCGGCCCCGCCGCGCTGCGAAGCCCGCGCAAGGGACGCCCCGTGGCGTTGACTTCGCTTGATGGCGACATAGAAGACGCTCCGCGCATCGTCTCAGGCATCAGGGAACTCGACCGGGCCACGGGAGGTGGCTTCGTACGCGGTTCCGCACTGCTGGTGGGGGGCGACCCCGGCATAGGCAAATCGACATTGCTGACGCAGGCCGCAGCAGCGCTCGCGCGGCAGGGCCATCGTATCGTTTATGTTTCCGGCGAGGAGGCGGTGGCACAGATCCGCTTGCGCGCGCAGCGGCTGGATGTCGCCTCAGCGCCGGTGGAACTCGCCGCCGAAACCAATGTCGAGGACATATTGGCCACGCTTTCGGACAGCCGAAGGCCGGACCTCGTCATTCTCGATTCGATCCAGACGCTCTGGACGGACATGGCCGACTCCGCCCCCGGCACCGTCACGCAGGTGCGCGCGTCGGCGCAGGCGATGATCCGCTACGCCAAGTCGACGGGCGCTGCCGTCGTGATGGTCGGCCATGTCACCAAGGAAGGCCAGATCGCCGGGCCGCGCGTGGTGGAGCACATGGTGGACGGCGTGCTCTACTTCGAAGGCGAGGGCAACCACCATTTCCGCATCCTGCGCACGGTGAAGAACCGCTTCGGCCCGACCGACGAGATTGGCGTCTTCGAGATGTCGGACAAGGGGCTGCGGGAGGTGGCAAATCCTTCCGAACTGTTCCTGGGCGAACGCCATTCCAAGGCTCCGGGCGCCGCCGTGTTTGCCGGCATGGAGGGCACGCGGCCGGTGCTGGTCGAAATCCAGGCGCTTGTGGCGCCAACATCGCTCGGCACGCCCCGTCGGGCGGTCGTCGGGTGGGACGGAGCCCGCCTTTCCATGATCCTTGCCGTTCTGGAAGCCCACTGCGGCATTCGTTTCGGCCAGCATGACGTCTATCTCAATGTTGCAGGCGGCTATCGCATATCGGAGCCGGCTGCCGACCTGGCGGTGGCGGCTGCGCTCGTTTCGTCGCTTACCGGTCTTGCCCTTCCCGCCGATTGCGTCTATTTCGGCGAAATCAGCCTTTCGGGTGCCGTCAGGCCGGTTGCGCATGCGCAGCAGCGCCTCAAGGAAGCTGAAAAGCTGGGATTCTCAAGCGCGGTGCTGCCGCTCGGCAGCGAGGAGATTGCCGGGGGAATAGGAGCCGGCGCCTTCCAGCCCACCGAGCTTGCCGATCTGGTGGCCCGCATCGCCGGCTCCCGGCGCAGCCATCCGGATCACGAATAATGCGGCCAGAGCGAAACGCTCGACTGGAGTGGGGACATGCCGATTACGCTGCTTGACGGAATTCTCGTCGGCTTCACCCTTGTCTCGGCAATGTTGGCCATGGTTCGCGGCCTCTCCCGCGAAATTCTCTCCATAGTCTCGTGGGTCGCGGCGGCAGTAGCCGCCTATCTCTTCTACAAGCCGGTCGTGCCATATGTGCAGCCCTATATAGACAGCGACAAGGTGGCGATGGGCGCGGCAGCCGCCATCGTCTTTCTCGTTGCGCTGATCGTGGTGACCGTCATCACGATGAAAATCGCCGACTGGATCATCGATTCGCGTGTCGGTGCGCTCGACCGCACGCTCGGTTTCCTTTACGGCGCGGCGCGCGGCATCCTGGTGGTGGCGGTGGCGCTGATGTTCTTCAACTGGCTGGTCGGAGACAGGTCGCCCAGCTGGGTATCAGAAGCCAAATCGCGGCCACTGCTGGAACAGATCGGCGACTGGATCGAAAACGCGTTGCCGGAAGACCCGGAAAACACGATCCTGAACAAGCTCAGGCCGGACGAAGTCCCGGCCCCTGCCCCTGATACTGAGGCAACTCCACCCGCTGCCGACGGAGCACCGACAGGCGCGCCGGCAAACAATTGAACCCGGCGGGCAAAGCGCTGCGTGCTTTGCGTTGCTTTGAAGCCGCCGGCGCTCTATATCGCGGCTTTAGCGGCATGAGGCTGTAGGCAATGGCACATTCTTCTCGCGCCCCTTCGGGCGACGTGCTTTCCGCCGAAGCGGATGATCACTTTCACGACGAATGCGGCGTGTTCGGCATCTTTGGCCGGCAGGATGCGGCCGCCATCGTAACGCTCGGACTGCACGCTCTGCAGCATCGCGGTCAGGAGGCTGCCGGCATTGTCTCATATGACGGAGCACAATTTCATGTGGAGCGTCATGTCGGCCTGATCGGCGACACCTTCACCAAACAGGCGGTGCTTGACCGCCTGCCCGGGAACCGTGCGATCGGCCACACGCGCTACGCCACCACTGGCGGCGCCGGGCTGCGTAATATCCAACCCTTTTTCGCCGAGCTCGCCGATGGCGGCTTTGCGGTGGCCCATAATGGCAATCTGACCAACGCGCTTACCGTTCAGCGCACCTTGCAAAAGCAGGGGGCCATATTCTCCTCGACCTCGGATACCGAGACCATTCTGCATCTCGTCGCCACTTCCAAGGAACGGGACCTCAATTCCCGCTTCATAGACGCGGTTCGTCAGGTCGAGGGCGCCTTTTCTCTAGTGGCGCTATCCTCAAAGAAGATGATCGGCTGCCGCGATCCGCTCGGCATTCGCCCGCTCGTGCTAGGCGACCTGGACGGCGCCTGGATACTGGCGTCCGAAACCTGTGCGCTGGACATAATCGGCGCGCGCTTTGTCCGCGACATCAAGCCCGGCGAAATGGTCGTCATCACGAGCAAGGGAGTGGAGAGCCTCTTCCCCTTCGAAACGCAGAAAACGCGCTTCTGCATCTTCGAGTATGTCTATTTCGCGCGGCCAGATTCCTCGGTCGAGGGCCGCAACGTCTACGACGTGCGCAAGCGCATCGGCATGGAGCTGGCACGGGAGAACCCCGTCGAGGCCGATATTGTGGTGCCGGTTCCCGATTCCGGCACACCGGCGGCCATCGGCTTTTCCCAGGAGGCGAACCTGCCGTTCGAGCTTGGCATAATCCGCAACCACTATGTCGGCCGTACCTTCATTTCCCCCGGCGATTCGATCCGCCACATGGGCGTGAAACTGAAGCACAACGCCAATCGCAGGATAATCGAAGGCAGGCGCGTCGTGCTGGTCGACGATTCCATCGTGCGCGGTACCACCAGCCAGAAGATCGTTCAGATGGTGCGGGATGCCGGTGCGAAGGAGGTGCACATGCGCATCGCCTCGCCGCCCACCACCGCATCGTGCTTTTATGGCGTTGACACGCCTGAAAAATCGAAGCTGCTCGCCTCGCGCATGTCAGTCGAGGAGATGGCCGACTTCATCCGCGTCGATTCGCTCGGTTTCCTTTCCATCGACGGGCTGTACCGCGCCGTGGGCGAGGCCGCACGCAACAACGAGTTCCCGCAGTTCTGCGATGCATGCTTCACAGGCCAGTACCCGACCAAACTTTCCGATTTCGAGCATTCCGACAATATACGCACGCTGTCGCTGCTTGCGGCGGGCGGCTCCTAAGACGAACCGGATTTTAGCACCATAATGCCTGATCCTATTCCCGACCTTACTGGCCGCATTGCAGTCGTCACTGGCGCGTCGCGCGGCATCGGCTATTTCATTGCAAAGCACATGGCGGCTGCTGGCGCGCATGTGATCGCGGTGGCGCGCACAGTGGGCGGATTGGAAGAGCTGGACGACGAAATCAAGGCGGAACGCGCTCGTACCGGAAAGGGAGAAGCGACGCTCGTTCCGCTCGACCTTGCTGACATGGAAGGCATCGACCGGCTGGGCGGCGCCATCTACGAGCGCTGGGGCAAGCTGGACATTCTGGTCGCGAATGCTGGGGTGCTCGGCACCATTTCGCCGATCGGCCATGTCGAGGCGAAGACGTTCGAGAAAGTAATGACCATCAACGTCACATCGACATGGCGGCTCATCCGCTCGGTAGACCCGCTCCTGAGAGCCTCGGAGGCTGGCCGCGCGATCATCCTGTCGTCGAACGCGGCACATTCGGCCCGCGCCTTCTGGGCGCCCTATTCTGCTTCCAAGGCGGCGGTCGAAACGCTCATGCGCTCCTGGGCCGCCGAGACACAGAACTATCCACTGCGCGTCAATGCCGCCGACCCTGGCGCCACCCGGACCGCCATGCGGGCGCAGGCAATGCCCGGTGAGGACCCCGCCACGCTGCCGCACCCCTCGGACATTGCCGCGCGCATCGTTCCGATGGCGAGCCCTACCCTGACCCGCACCGGACAAATCTACCAGGCCAGGCACGACCGCTGGGTATCCTACCAGCAGCCGGCCTGAGCGCGGGTTGACCGATGGGACGATGCCGTGCGCTTTCTTGGACCGTCGGGAATTGATACGATCAACCCGCCTTTCTAACCCCCTCCCAGGGAGACCTTGCAATGTCATCGCCCCTAATGCTTGTCTGGTACCTGGTCGTGGCCGGCCCACAGGGGGGCATGGTTGTTCTGCCCAGCACCTTCGACACCCGCGAACAATGCATGGCGGCCATTACCGAATACCAGAAGGAGCCGGTGCCTGCCGGATGGGCGGTCTCCTGCATTCCCAGTGCCTCGCCGTTTGCGGACATGGAAGACGAGGGCGAGGATCCTGACGCAACGGCGCCCCAGGAATAGCCAGGCCGGCAACGGCCGGGCCTTGCCACCACGCCAGGGGGGCGGCGCCGACGGCCCGATGAGTGCCCTTTGCTGAAGTTCTGTCGCGTGCGGAACCAATTGCCCCAGTGAGCGTTCAGGTGGGGACGGGTCACCCCAAGCCCCCCCAACCGCTTGGCCCGTCTCCCTCCCAGCCGGCCGAAAAGGCCGGCTTTTTCTTGCCCTCAAGAACGGCGCGGATGTGCAGCCACCTATCGCTGGCCCTTATTGACGTGGAAAGCTCATCGTCTAGGTTTCGTCATTTGCGGCCTTGGCAAACCGCAGTGCAAACGATCCAGGAGCAAGCCGCATGATTGTGACGCTTTCCCTGCTCGCGGGCGTGGCCGGCGCCTGGCTCCTGCTGGGGCTTATAGACAGGTTTCGCCTCGGTCTGTCCATGCACCAGGCACTGCTCTACGTGCCGTTCAAGCTGGCCTACCGCATCGAAGACGGGCCAATACAGCTTGCCCGGCGCGCCGAAGCGCCGGTGATCTATACTGTCGTCCACCAGTCACGCATCGAACCCGCTTTGATGCTGTCCCTGCTGCCCGACGACACTCTGCATATTCTCGATGAGACGTCTGCACGTTCCATCTGGCTTGAGCCCTGGCGCGAACTTGCGCGCACCATAGCGTTCAATGCCAAACATGTTTTCGTCAGCCGGCGGCTGGTTCGGGTACTGAAGGGAGGCGGCCGGCTGGCGGTGTATTTCCCCGATGAGGTCGAACCGGACGTGAAGTCCTTCCGCCTCTACAGGGCCGTGGCGCGGATAGCCCTTCAGTCGGGCTGTCCCTTTAAAACATTTGACCTGCCCCACGAAAGGCTATGTTAAGACTT
>QGUU01000120.1 GCA_003242525.1 Pseudomonadota bacterium
GGCCTGTATAAGGGCAAGCCCGTCAAGGGTTTGACGCAGGGTCTCACCAAGTCCGGCGGACGCAACAATTACGGCCGCATCACCGCCCGCTTCATTGGCGGCGGCCACAAGCGGACGTATCGCATCATTGACTTCAAGCGCCGCAAGCTGGACGTCGTGGGCACGGTGGAGCGCATCGAATACGATCCCAATCGCTCGGCTTTCATTGCGCTGGTCAAGTATGAGGACGGCGAGCTGAACTACATCATCGCGCCTCAGCGTCTTCAGGCGGGCGACAAGATCGTGGCCGGCGAGTCGGTTGACGTGAAGCCGGGAAATGCGATGCCGCTTTCGGCCATGCCGGTCGGCACCATCGTTCACAATATCGAGCTGAAGCCCGGCAAGGGCGGCCAGATCGCCCGCGCGGCTGGCGCCTATGCGCAGCTCGTGGGCCGCGATCAGGGCATGGCCATCCTTCGTCTGAACTCGGGCGAGCAGCGCATCGTACACGGTGCATGCTTTGCCACGGTAGGCGCGGTGTCGAACCCCGATCACGCCAACATCAATGACGGCAAGGCCGGTCGCACCATCTGGCGCGGCAAGCGCCCCCACAATCGGGGCGTCACCATGAACCCGGTCGATCACCCCCATGGCGGTGGTGAAGGCAGAACCTCTGGCGGTCGTCATCCGGTGACCCCGTGGGGCAAGCCGACCAAGGGCAAGAGGACGCGGTCCAACAAGGCGACGGACAAGTTCATTGTGCGCTCGCGCCATGCCCGCAAGAGCTAAGAAGAGGTAGCTGAAGTGACCCGTTCAGTCTGGAAAGGCCCGTTCGTTGACGGCTATCTGCTCAAGAAGGCAGACAAGGTTCGTGAAGGCGGCCGTAACGAAGTGATCAAGATGTGGAGCCGCCGCTCCACCATCCTGCCGCAGTTCGTTGGCCTTACCTTTGGTGTCTATAACGGCCAGAAACACGTCCCCGTTTCGGTGAGCGAGGACATGGTCGGCCACAAGTTCGGTGAGTTCGCTCCGACCCGTACCTATTACGGACATGGCGCGGACAAGAAGGCGAAGAGGAAGTAACGATGGGCAAGGCCAAAGCTCCGCGCAGGCTTGCTGACAACGAGGCGCGTGCCGTCCTGCGTACGATCCGCGTCAGCCCGCAGAAGCTGAACCTGGTTGCCGCCATGATCCGCGGCAAGAAGGTGGCGGCTGCGCTGAACGACCTGGAATTCTCGCGCAAGCGCATCGCCGGCACCGTGAAGAAGACGCTGGAATCGGCAATCGCGAACGCCGAGAACAATCACGACCTCGATGTCGATGCGCTGGTCGTAGCCGAGGCCTATGTTGGCAAGTCCATTGTCATGAAGCGTTTCCACGCTCGGGGCCGCGGCCGTGCAAGCCGCATCGAGAAACCGTTTTCGCACCTGACAATCGTCGTGCGGGAGGTCGAGGAAAAAGGGGAGGCCGCATAATGGGCCAGAAAATCAATCCGATCGGTTTTCGCCTCGGCATCAACCGTACGTGGGATTCGCGCTGGTACGCGAACACCGGCGACTACGGCAAGCTGCTGCACGAGGATCTCAAGATCCGTGAGTATCTTGAGAAGGAGCTGAAGCAGGCCGCCATTTCCAAGGTGGTCATCGAGCGTCCGCACAAGAAGTGCCGCGTGACGATTCATGCCGCGCGTCCTGGCCTCATCATTGGCAAGAAGGGCGCTGACATCGAGAAGCTTCGCAGGAAGCTGACCGAGATGACCAAGTCGGAAACGCATCTCAACATTGTCGAGGTGCGCAAGCCGGAGATCGACGCCACGCTGGTTGCGCAGTCGATCGCCCAGCAGCTCGAGCGCCGCGTTGCGTTCCGCCGCGCCATGAAGCGCGCCGTGCAATCTGCCATGCGCCTGGGCGCCGAGGGCATCCGTATCAACTGCTCGGGCCGCCTTGGTGGCGCAGAGATCGCGCGCATGGAGTGGTATCGCGAGGGCCGGGTGCCGCTTCATACTCTGCGCGCGGACGTGGATTACGGCACCGCTGAGGCGCAGACCGCCTACGGAACCTGCGGCGTCAAGGTCTGGGTGTTCAAGGGCGAGATCCTCGAGCACGACCCGATGGCGTCGGAACGGCGCGCGACTGAGGGCGAGCCCGCCGGTGAGCGTTCCGGTGCTCGCCGTCGCGAGAACGCCTGACCCATTTGAGAATTTGGAGCAAGTAAGATGCTGCAGCCGAAGCGCACAAAGTTCCGCAAGCAGTTCAAGGGCCGCATCCATGGTGCGGCCAAGGGCGGCACCGATCTGAATTTCGGCGGTTTCGGCCTGAAGGCGGTGGAGCCGAACCGCGTTACCGCGCGTGAGATCGAGGCGGCTCGCCGCGCGATCACTCGTGAGATGAAGCGTGCGGGCCGTGTCTGGATTCGCGTATTCCCGGATGTTCCGGTCACCTCGAAGCCCACCGAAGTGCGTATGGGCAAGGGGAAGGGCGCGGTGGACTATTGGGCGTGCCGCGTAAAGCCTGGCCGCATCATGTTCGAGATCGATGGCGTTTCGGAAGAGGTCGCCCGGGAGGCGCTGCGCCTGGGCGCGGCCAAACTGTCGGTGCGTACCCGCTTCGTGCAGCGCATTGCCGAGTAAGGAAGCTGAAAATGAAAGCCGAAGAACTCCGTTCGAAGACGCAGGATCAGCTTGCCGATGAACTGGCAGCGCTGAAGAAGGAACAGTTCAACCTGCGGTTCCAGAAGGCGACCGGCCAGCTGGAGAAGACCGCGCGTGTAAAGCAAGTTCGCCGCGACATCGCGCGCATAAAGACCATTGCGGCCGAAAAAGCCGCCGCCAAGAAGGCTTAAGGACGAAGATCATGCCAAAGCGCATCCTGCAGGGCACTGTCGTCAGCGACAAGAACGATAAGACTGTTGTGGTCAAGGTCGAGCGCCGCTTCACCCATCCGGTAATGAAGAAGACCGTGCGCATGTCGAAGAAGTACAAGGCTCACGACGAGAACAATGTCCACAAGGTTGGCGATGTAGTGTTCATCCAGGAGTCGGCCCCGATCTCCAGGGACAAGCGTTGGGTTGTCCTGACCCAGGCTCAGGCCGAGCAGGCTGAAGCCAAGGCACAATAGACCGGATTTTGAACAGACCGGGGAGGGCTTGCCTCTCCCGATAGAAAAGAAGAAGGCGGCCAGTCATGATTCAGATGCAAACAAACCTCGACGTCGCGGACAATTCCGGCGCGCGTCGTGTCATGTGCATCAAGGTGCTGGGCGGCTCGAAGCGGAAATACGCCTCCGTCGGCGACATCATCGTGGTGTCGATCAAGGAAGCCATTCCGCGCGGCCGCGTCAAGAAGGGCGATGTGATGAAGGCCGTGGTGGTGCGTACCGCCAAGGACATCCGCCGTCCGGACGGCAGCGTGATCCGTTTCGACAAGAACGCGGCCGTTCTCGTCGACAACAAGAGAGAGCCGGTGGGCACGCGTATCTTCGGCCCGGTTCCGCGCGAACTTCGCGCCAAGAACCACATGAAGATCATCTCGCTGGCGCCTGAAGTGCTGTAAGGAACCGGAAAAATGCAAAAGATCCGTAGGGGCGACAAAGTCGTCGTGCTTTCCGGCAAGGACAAGGGCCGTTCCGGCGAAGTTCTGTCCGTGCAGCCGAAGGAAAACACCGCCATCGTGCGCGGAATCAACATGGTCGTTCGCCATCAGCGTCAGACCCAGACGCAGGAAGGTGGGCTGATCCGCAAGGAAGCGCCGATCCACCTTTCGAACCTTGCCGTTGCCGACCCCAAGGACGGCAAGCCGACCCGCGTTGGCTTCAGGTTCGAGAAGGACGGCAAGAAGGTGCGCTTTGCCAAGCGCTCGGGAGAAACGATCAATGGCTAATGCAGCTCGGGCGGAAGCCAAGAATACGCCGCGCCTGAAGAAGGTCTATAATGAGACCATCAAGAAGGCGCTGCAGGAGCAGTTCAAGTACGAGAACGAGATGCAGATCCCGCGTCTTGAGAAGATCGTGCTGAACATGGGTATCGGCGAGGCCACGGGCGATTCCAAGAAGCCGACGGTCGCCGCCGAGGACCTTGCCCTGATCGCCGGCCAGAAGGCCGTTGTGACACGTGCCCGCAAGTCGATCGCCTCCTTCAAGGTGCGCGAAGGCATGCCGATCGGCGCCAAGGTGACGCTGCGCAACGAGCGCATGTACGAATTTCTGGATCGCCTGGTCAACATCGCGCTTCCGCGCGTTCGCGACTTCCGCGGCCTGAACCCCAAGAGCTTCGACGGCCGTGGCAACTACGCCATGGGCATCAAGGAGCACATCGTGTTTCCAGAGATCAACTACGACAAGGTCGATCAGATCTGGGGCATGGACATCATCGTTTGTACGACTGCCAAGACGGATGATGAGGCCAGGGCGCTGCTCAAGGCCTTCAACTTCCCCTTCCGGCAGTAACGGCAGCGAGCAAAGGATAATCTGATATGGCAAAGACCAGCTCAGTCGAGAAGAACAAGCGTCGGCGCAAGCTCGTCGCTCAATATGCTGCCAAGCGCGCGGCCCTCAAGGCCATCGTGATGGACCAGTCCAAGCCGATGGAAGAGCGCTTCCGTGCCCAGCTCAAGCTGTCGGCACTGCCGCGCAATTCGGCCAAGACCCGCATCCGTAACCGCTGCGAGGTGACGGGACGTCCGCGCGCGTTCTATCGCAAGCTCGGCCTGTCGCGTGTTGCGCTGAGAGAGCTTGGCAACAAGGGGCAGATCCCCGGCCTGGTCAAGTCGAGCTGGTAAGGAGGACATGAGATGTCACTGAGCGATCCTCTCGGCGATATGCTGACCCGCATCCGCAATGCCTATGGGCGCAGGAAGTCGACGGTGTCGACGCCCGGCTCAAGGCTGCGCGCCCGTGTCCTCGAAGTGCTGAAGTCGGAAGGCTATATCCGCGACTACAGCCAGATCGACTTCGACAACGGCAAGTCGGAGCTTTCAATCGAGCTGAAGTATTTCGACGGCAAGCCGGTTGTGCGCGAGATTGCACGCGTCTCCAAGCCTGGCCGCCGCGTCTATGTTTCGGCGAAATCCATCCCGCATGTGGCCAATGGTCTTGGCATTGCCATCCTTTCCACGCCGAAGGGCGTCATGGCAGACCATGAGGCGCGCGAGCAGAATGTCGGTGGCGAGATCCTCTGCCAGGTATTCTGAGGTGGATGATCGGTGGTGAACGCGAACGGAGACCAGTAAGCCTGGCGCGCTGTGCTTCTCCGTTTTCGTTTTCACCATGCGCAGATGTTAAGGAAAGAGGAGACAAGAAATGTCTCGTATTGGAAAGAAACCTGTTCCGGTGCCGCAGGGCGTGACCGCATCGGTCGAGGGCCAGACGGTCATTGCCAAGGGGCCGAAGGGCGAGCTGAAGTTCGTGGTCAACGAAGAGGTACTCGTCAGGATGGAGAATGGCGAGATCGCCGTTGAGCCGCGCGACCAGTCCCGGACCGCACGCTCGAAATGGGGCATGTCCCGGACTCAGATCGCGAACATCCTGACAGGTGTGAAGGAAGGCTTCGAAAAGAAGCTGGAAATCTCCGGCGTCGGTTACCGCGCCGCCATGCAGGGCAAGGACCTTCAGCTTGCGCTCGGGTTTTCGCACGACGTGATCTACAAGGCACCGGAAGGCATCACCATCAGCGTGCCAAAGCCGACCGAAATCACGGTCTCGGGCATCGACAAGCAGCAGGTCGGCCAGGTTGCGGCGGAGATCCGCGAATTCCGCAGCCCCGAGCCCTACAAGGGCAAGGGCGTGCGCTATGCGGGTGAGAAGATCGTCCGCAAGGAAGGCAAGAAGAAGTAAGCAGTGAATGGTGGATGGTAAATAGCGGAGAGGGCAGGGCGGCGTGCCGCTTTCTGATCCGGCGGTTTTCCCATTTACCGTTCGTAGAGTTAAACGCCACGGGGCATTGTCGCGGGAGGTTCAGCCTACCGCATATGGCAAGCCCCGGTTTATGAAGGCAGGAACAGAACGATGGCACAAAAGAAGGCTACCCAGCGCCGTTCGCAACGCATCCGCCGGCAGATCAAGGCGGTTGCCAATGGCCGCCCGCGGCTTTCGGTTCACCGCACGTCGAAGAACATTTACGCCCAGGTAATCGATGACAGCCGTGGCCATACGCTGGCAGCCGCGTCGACCCTGGAGAAGGAGTTCAAGGCTTCGAAGAAGACGGGCGCTGACGCCGCCGCCGCTGCCGCTGTCGGCAAGCTGGTCGCAGAGCGGGCGCTCAAGGCGGGTGTCAAGGAGGTCGTCTTCGATCGTGGCGCCTATATTTACCATGGCCGCATCAAGGCGCTGGCCGAAGCCGCTCGCGAAGGCGGCCTGAGCTTCTAGGCCTGCGTTCCGGATGTGTCCTCGAAAGGGGGCTGACATTTCGGGATGGATCGGGCAGAAGACGTCTGTTTTTCACCGCCGGCGGCCTGATGTTGGGGCGCCGGCATTTAGCAACCCGTGCTTCCGGAAAAGAACAAGGATCAGGACATGGCACAGGAACCAAGGGAACGCAGCCGCGAGCGCGGCCGTGACCGCGAGGAGCGCGACGACGGCATCGTCGACAAGCTCGTTCACATCAATCGTGTCGCCAAGGTGGTCAAGGGTGGCCGTCGTTTCGGCTTCGCCGCGCTCGTTGTCGTCGGCGACCAGAAGGGCCGCGTCGGCTTCGGGCATGGCAAGGCACGCGAAGTGCCGGAGGCCATTCGTAAGGCGACCGAGTCCGCCAAGCGCGACATGATCTTTGTTCCCCTGCGTTCCGGTCGTACCCTGCACCATGACGTCGAGGGGCGTTGGGGCGCCGGCCGCGTTCTCCTGCGCGCCGCCAAGGCCGGTACGGGCATCATTGCCGGCGGCCCGATGCGTGCCGTTTTCGAGACCCTCGGCGTGCAGGACGTCGTCGCCAAGTCACTGGGATCATCGAACCCGTATAACATGGTTCGCGCCACCTTCGATGCACTGCAGAGGCAAATGCATCCCAAGGATGTCGCCGCCGCTCGCGGCATCAAGTATTCGACCCTTCAGGCGCGTCGCGGCACGGCCGTGACGGCTGAAGAATAAGTGCTGGCTGGAAGGACCACGACAATGGCCAAGAAAGCTGCCAAGACCATCACCATCGAGCAGATCGGTTCGCCGATCCGCCGGCCGAAGGAGCAGCGTGCGACGCTGATCGGCCTCGGCCTCAACAAGATGCACCGCAGGCGCACGCTGGAAGACACCCCTTCGGTGCGCGGCATGATCGCCAAGGTCTCGCCCCGGCTCTTTAACAAAATTCCCAACCCC
>QGUU01000121.1 GCA_003242525.1 Pseudomonadota bacterium
ACGCAGCTTTGCCCCTGGCTTCCGCATCAACCTGCATCAGAAGGACCTTGGGCTGGCGCTCGAAAGCGCCAGGACACTCGGCGTCGCCCTACCCAACACGGCAACGGCCCAGGAACTGATGAATGCATGCGCAGCCCGCCAAGGGGGTGGCGACGCCGATCACTCATCGCTGGTGCGCGCGCTTGAAATTCTGAGCGGCCACGAACTTTCAGCAGAGAAGGAATGAGTTGATGCGTGGAACAGGCAAGGCCGACGTCTTCGTCATGCTGGCCCATCCGGTGGCGCACGCCAAGAGTCCGGGCATATTCAACGAGATTTTCGAGCAGAAGGGTCTGGACAGCCTCATGGTCCCCATGAGCTGCCGCCCCGAGGACTTCGACCGCTTCTGGGACGGGCTCACTGCAGCGGAAAACGTTCGCGGAGTGATCATCTCCGTTCCCTACAAGATGGCCGTCTATCACAAATGCGCCGCGGCCCATGACCGTGCCGCACGGGTGCAGAGCGCGAACTCGGTCCGCCGGCAGGCCGACGGTAGCTGGTATGCCGACAATTTCGACGGTGTCGGGTTCATCGAGGGGTTAAAGGCAGGAGGGCACCAGATTGCAGGCCGCCGCGTTCTGCAGGTCGGCGCCGGCGGCGCAGGGGCTTCTCTGGCTTATTGCCTAGCCGAGGCCGGCGCGACGGAAATCCGCCTCAATGACATTGACACGGCTCGGGCCGAGAGGCTCGCACGGCTGGTGGAAAAGGCCTTTCCGGCCTGCCGCGTTCAGGTCGGAGAAGCCGATCCGTCGGGCATGGAACTCGTGGTGAATGCAACGCCGGTTGGCATGCACCCCGGCGACCCCCTGCCCCTCGACGTCAGCCGGCTTTCACCGGAAATGACGGTTGCGGACATCATCATGGAGCCTGCGGAAACCGCCTTGCTGCGGAAGGCTCGGGAAATCGGCTGCAAGATCCAGCCGGGCCGCCCCATGATGGACTGCCAGGTCCAGGCAATGTCCGAATTCTTCGACATAGAACGCAAGGACCGCAGCAATGGCTGATGAATGCACCGCTGTCGTGATCGGCGGCACGTCCGGAATCGGCAAGGCTATCGCGCTTCGTTTCGCAGAGAACGGCGCACGGGTGGTGATTGCAGGACGTGACGCGGGCCGTGGTGAGGAAACGGCCGCTGCCTGCCGGGCGGCAGGCGCGCCAGCCGCCCTGTTCGTTGAGACGGACGTAAGCCAGGCAGCCGCGGTGGAGGAACTGGCACGAAGGGTAGAGGGCGCGTTCGGCACCCCTCACGTCCTGGTCAACTCTGCCGGAATTCTCCAAAGCGGCAAGCATGTGCTCGATCAGGACCTGGATGAAGACGAGCGGCTCTGGCGCGTGAATTATCGCGGCACCCTGCTCGGATGCCAGGTATTCGGCCGGTTGATGTCCGACGCAGGCCGAGGCGCCATATTGAACGTGGGTTCCCTTGCCTCCTTTGCGCCCCTGTCTCTGCCGGCCTACACGCCCGGCAAGCACGCGGTTCTTGCGCTTACGCAGATCCTTGCCGCCGAACTTGGCCCACATGGCGTGCGTGTAAACGCGGTAGCACCGGGATATACGCTTTCGGAAGGGCTCAAGGCGAAAATCGCAAAAGGGGAGCGCAATCCGGAAGCAATCCAGAGGACCACGGCACTGCGGCGATTCGTCGAACCGCGGGACGTCGCCGAGGCGGCATTGTTCCTGTGCTCGCAGCGGGCCGCCGCCATCACCGGCGTGACGCTTCCCGTCGACGCCGGCTGGCTCGTGCAGGCGCCATACGCCCAATACCTGCAGGGCAACCCCATTCGGCATACGCCGGCAAGCTGAAGAGGAGACAACAACGATGACCGACATAAAGCGGTTCGACTTCGATACGCGGATCCATCACGGCGTGGTCTATAACGGCATGGTTCATCTGACCGGACAGGTGGGCACTCCGGGCAAATCGGCAGCGGACCAGATGCGTGAGGTCCTGGCCAAGATCGATGATCTTCTTGCAAAGGCAGGGACCGACAAGACACGCATCCTTCATGTCCAGATGTGGCTTGACGACGTGCGGGATTTCGATGAAGTCAACGCCGTGTGGGACGCATGGATGCCGAAGGAGCATGCGCCAGCACGATCGACCGGTCAGGCTCGAATGGCAAAGCCAGGCATGCTTGTGGAACTCATCGTGACTGCGGCCGTCTGAAATGCTCGCCGGTCAGCGTAACCCATCTGCCCCGAGCCACGGACCTGACGGCGGATGACTAAGCGCAAGCCCCTCTCCACCGTGGTGGCGGAAAGCCTGTCAGAAAGGATACGGACCGGGGAGTTGCTCCCCGGCGCCCAACTGCCGACCGAAGCCGAACTGTGCGCCGAATACGAGGTCAGCCGAACCGTGATACGCGAGGCGGTGGCCCGGATGCGATCGGAAGGCCTGGTCGTGCCGCAGCAGGGACGCGGCATCTTCGTGAGCGAAACGCCCCTGCCGCGAAATTTCTCCATTCCCGACGAGGCGCTCAAGACGCTCCCGGAAACAATAGCCCTGCTGGAACTTCGACTGAGCGTCGAAGTGGAGGCTGCAGGGCTTTGTGCGGAACGCAGGACGGATGAGGAAGCGCAGGAAATCCGGGCGCTGATGGAGCAGATCGATGCCCAGCGTGGCGACCCGAATTCCGTGCAGATCCATTACGATTACGATTTCCATCTGGCCATCGCAAAGGCCGCACGCAACGAGTTCATCTACGGCTTCCTGGCTTTCCTGCGCCCGATGATCGTGCCGCGCTTTCAACTGGGATATGTGATCGTTCCGGAGATGAAGGAAGCCTACTACGCACGTATCCATGCCGAGCACACGGCCATTGTCAGCGCCATAGAACGCCAGGACGGGAACGGCGCGCGCCAGGCGATGCGCAGCCATCTGCACAACAGCCTGGAGCGCATACGTGCACTGGCTCAGGCTTCAGGGATCGCTGCAACTGCCGACGAGCAGAAAGCGGCCGCCGCATCCCTGTTTGCCAGCCTTCAGAACCAGAACGAGGGTGGTGTGTAGCCGGCCTGAGATGCGGCTGCAGGGACGCCTGTGAGTGACCGGGCGTCTTCGACGCCGCCCCTCACGCGAAAGTTTATCTTTCGTATTTGCGAGTTTTCTTGGTTTCCCAGTCGGGGCCAAAGCCCCACACTCTTTACCCGGTTAAAGGGGATGCTCACGTGACCACAGCGTTCATCACAGGTGCGACGAGCGGTATCGGCCGGGCCATGGCGTTTGCGCTGAGCGACGCCGGTTATGACGTTTACGCAGTTGGCCGAAACGAAGCGGCGCTGAAAGAAATGCAGGCCGAGCGTTCCGGAATATTCCCGATCGCCCTCGACGTTACCGACCGCGAGGCCATCGAATCCGTCGTAGCTGACCTGCAGATCGACGTGCTCATAAACAATGCCGGTATGATGCCGCCACTCGGCAATTTTGCCGACATGAAGATATCGGACATAGACGCAACGCTGGAGGTAAATCTCAGCGCGGCAATACTGCTGACGCGCCTTGTGGTGCCGCAAATGAGGGAACGTCAGTCGGGCCACATTCTGTTCACCGGATCGTCCGCAGCTCACGCCCCCTTCCCCAACGTCGCCGTATATTCGGCTACCAAGGCCGCGCTTTCAGGCTTTGCGGCCTCGCTGCGCGCCGACCTGTCCCCGTTCGGAATCCGTGTAACGGAGATCGTTCCCGGTCGCGTCGAAACACAACTTTACAAGAATATCCTGGATCCCGAGACACGGGCCGCAATGTATGCCGGCAACGTCGCCGTGCAGCCCGAGGATGTGGCGAAGATGGTCGTGGCCCTGCTTGAGCTGCCGGCCTGGGCCGACGTTACCCGTTTCGACATCATGCCAACCCGCCCAACCACCCCTAGCGGCAGTAAATGAGGTACGCCCAAATGCAAAATCTTTCCGTTGTGATAGTCGGCGGCGGCTCCGGGCTTGGGGCCCTTCTCGCACGCATGGTCGTGGAGGAAGGAGCCGCCAAGGTCGGCATCATCGACATCAACAGGCAAGCCGCGGAGAGCGCGCTTGAGCCTGCGCGTGCCAAGGGACTGCCGACGGCAGTCGCCGAATGCGACATCCAGGTCGGGCCCCAATCTCACGCCGCCTTCGAAGCGATGGTTTCGGAACTGGGCCGTGTCGATACGTTGATAAATTGCGCTGCCATCTACCCCCGCCGGCCGATCCTCGAAATCACCGACGCCGAATGGGACGCATCCAACGGCATCAACATCAAGGGCACCTACCACATGATGGTCGCGGCCGTGCGGCACATGCAGGCGCAGGAGCCCAAGGACAAGATCCGGGGGCGCATTGTCAATCTTACATCCGTGGACGCCTTCAAGGCGCACCCCCAGAACGCGCACTACGCGGCAACCAAGGCGGCCGTTGTCAGCCTTACCCGTTCCTTCGCCCATCACGTCGCCAAGGACGGCATATTGGTGAACTCCGTGGCACCAGCCGGCATGGCAACCGAAAAGGCGAAGCAGCTCGGCTTCCTTGAGGAACTGGCGAAGGCGAACCCGCTCGGCCGTGGCGCCGAACCCGTAGAAATCGCGCAATGGGTGCTGATGACGGGCGGTCCGAAAAACACCTTCATGACCGGCGAGAATGTCATCGTGTCCGGCGGCTACATTTACGCATGACGCTCACGCGATGGGACCAGGTTGACCAGCAATCGACTTGATCAATGACGCACGGAGAACAGCGAGAGGAGCGGACTGACGATGGCCGGTAAGGTGCGCCTCCCGCCGCTGAACGCTCTGCGCGTGTTTCATGCCGTGGTGCAGCACAAGAGCTTCCGGCATGCTGCCGACGAACTCCTGGTGACGCCGCAGGCCGTGGGTCAACAGATCAAGCTGCTGGAGGATAGCCTTCAGGTAACCTTGTTTGAACGCAAGGGCCGCTCCATCGAACTGACGGAGTCTGCGATCCTGCTTTCACACTATGTGAAAGCGGCGTTCGAGGAACTTTCGGAAGGCGTTCGGCGGGTAACGAAATCCACCTATAGGGATCGCATCAATCTCAATGCGAGTCCGTATTTTGCTACCCGCTACCTGCTGCCGCGGCTTGCATTGTTCCGCGAGGTTGTCCCGGGTGCGGACCTGCGCCTGACAACGATGGTCGACCTGCCCGACTTCGGCCGCGATGACATCGACATGACCGTGCAATGGGGCTACGGCGGGTGGCCGGACTACGAGACGACCCTGCTCGTGCCTGACCCCAAGATCATATGCTGTACCCCGGAGATCGCCGCGAACATAAAGTCCCCGGCCGATCTCACCCGTTTCACTTTGCTGGATACGGTCAAGTCGGGGCGGCTGTGGCCCGATATATTGAGGCACCTTCAGGTCGAGCAGTCACAGGGTGACCGCAGCATCGGTTTCGACGATGCCGCTACCATGCGCCGCGCCACTCTGCAGGGCATTGGTGTGGGGCTGGTGTCGGTTCTGGATGCAGAGGAGGACCTGCGTACGGGAGCACTCGTCGCGCCTCTGGGACGAGATGCGCTTGCGGGAATGAGGCCCGAAGAGGTCCCCGGTTTCTACCTCATCGTGCCGCGCGGGCACCTGCGCGTCAAAGCCGTCGCAGCTTTGCATCGCTGGCTGGTGCAGCAGGACTGGCTGAGCGACCTGAAGGCTTCCCCTCTGCCAAAAGCTGTCCCGCTACGTGATTAGCGGTGATTTTTCCTGGGCTCAAAGGGAAACAGGAGAGCCCCAAAAACAAGAAACGACGAACCTCTATCGTGGAGCAAATGGAATGAAGATGATCAAATGGGGGGCCGCCGCCATGGCGCTTGGCCTTCTCAATCTTTCGGCACCGGCCCAGGCAGCGGGAGGCAAGACGCTCGACGCCGTCAAGGCCCGCGGAACCCTGAACTGCACGGGCCATGACGGCTCCTATCTCGGTTTTGCCGAAGTCGACGACAAGGGCAACTGGAAGGGTCTCGATATCGACCTTTGCCGGGCGGTAGCGACCGCCGTTCTTGGTGACCCCGAAAAGGTCACGATCGTTCCGATCAGCTGGGCGCAGCGCTGGCCGGCTCTTCAATCCGGCGAAATCGACATCGTCATCAAGGCATCGGGCGCCACGCTGAGCCGGGACGCCGAGCTTGGGCTGCAGTTCTCCCTGTCCTATTATCTCGGCACCACTAAGATCATGGCACACAAGGAACTGGGCCTGAACTCGCTCAAGGACGCGGACGGGGGCACCGTCTGCATCCCGGCGGGCACGACCCAGCAGCAGCAGATCGCCTCCTATGCCGCCAAGATTGGCGTGACCCTTGAACCGGTCGTGATCGAGAAGACGGAAGAACTGGAACAGGCCTATTTCTCGGGGCGTTGCGACCTGTACACCCAATGGGGCCCGGTGCTGGCGATCGCCCGCGTGGCCAAGAGCAATGTCGAGGACCACGTGATCCTGCCGGACGTGCTGGCACTGGAGCCGGAAGTCATGATCATGCGCCAGGGCGACGACAACTGGGTCGACATCGCCAACTGGACCCTCTCGGCGCTGCTGTTCGCCGAGCAGGAAGGCATCACCTCCGAGAATGTCGACGAGTTCCGTGCCAACCCGCAGTCTGCCGAGATCGGCAAGTTTCTCGGCGTGACTCCGGGCATGGGGACTCCCCTGGGCCTCTCCGACGACTGGGCGTATAACGTCATCAAGAAGGTCGGCAACTACTCCGAGATCTTCGAACGCAATCTCGGACAGGGATCCCCCTACAAGATGGAACGTGAAATGACCGCGCTCTGGAACAATGGCGGGGTTCTCTTTCCGTACCTGATCGACTGACGCAAAAAACAGCCCGGTCCCGCCTCCACAGGCGCGGGCCGGGCCGCTCAGGAATTCACCAATGTTCACTCTGCTGCGAAGCCAGGCTGTCCGAAATACGCTCCTGCAAATCCTGTTCGTCGGGGCGATCGGCTTTGTCATCATCGCCGGCGGACTGAACGCGCAGCAGACACTCAGGGAAAATCATATCAGCTCAGGTTTCGACTTCCTCTGGAAGTCTACCGGATGGAATCTGAACTTTTCCCTCCTGCCCTCGAGTTCAACCGATCCCTATTGGTGGTTCTTCGTCATTGGGCTCATCAATACCCTTTTCCTGGGAACCATCGGCCTTGCCCTTGCAACCATCGTCGGGGGCCTGATCGGCCCCCCGAGAACGTCGCCGAACGCGTTGTTGAAACTCCTGGCCAGAGCCTAGGGGGTTTTTTT
>QGUU01000604.1 GCA_003242525.1 Pseudomonadota bacterium
CCATCGCGCCGATGACCTGCCGGCGTATCTTGTCATCGTCATTGTGGGCCACATCGTCGTGGCGGCATTCATGGCGGTGGAGATGACGACCTACTGGCCAATGTGGCTGCATATGGTGGTATGGGCGCCGCTCACCGTGGTATTGTCATTGCTGATGCTGCAGCCGGTCAAGGGAGGCGTGGTCGGGCTGCAATGGGCAACCTACATGCACGGCTTCGGGGGCGAGACCGATCAGATCGACACGCATCCCGAGATCAACGTCTGAAGTGCTGCTGGACCATCTGCCAACTCTTTCGCAGCCGAAAGCATTCCGCTAGGTCGAAGACATGCATGGGATGACCAAGGCGGAAACCGACAGAGCAGAGAACCGCAATACCGCCCGGGGCCAGGGGCCGTTACGCCCGCGGGATGCGGCAACCCTGATTCTGCTCGACCGCAGCGGCACCGATTTTCGCGTCCTGATGGGGCGGCGGCACATGCGCCACGCCTTCATGCCCGGAAAGGTGGTTTTCCCCGGCGGTCGCACCGACCCCGCCGACAGTCGCATTCCGGTCGCCTCGTCTCTGGCTCCCGAGGAAGAGAGCAGGCTGAGAGCGCGTGCGGGCCGCGCCAGTTCGGCCCGGGCGCGGGCAATCGCACTTTCCGCAATACGGGAAACCTATGAGGAAGCCGGCCTGCTAATCGGCAGGCATGGTGATTTCAGGACCGGCAAGCCCGACTGGCAAGGCTTTGTCCGGCATGGCGTGCAACCTGCGCTCGGCGCTGTCCGCTTCATTGCCCGGGCCATCACCCCGCCTCGCCAGGTACGCCGTTACGACACCCGTTTTCTTGCCGTGTGGCGCGATGAGGTGGCGGTCGAACTTCCCGAAGGCGGTCCCACCAATGAACTGGAAGAACTGGTCTGGCTGCCCCTGTCGCAGGCGCGGCAGCAGGTGGATATCCCGTCCATCACGCGCACGGTTCTGGAGGAATTGGAAAGGCGCCTCTTGGACGATCCCGAATTGCACCCTGGCGGCGGCGAGGTGCCGTTCTACCGATTTTTGCACGGCCGCTTCGTGCGTGAAACACTGTAGTCGCTCCAAACACCAAGGCAGTTCATGACGGTCGAACTTCAATCGCGACAGGAGGAGTCCATTCACTGGCTGTCGCTCTTTGCGGCGATTTCCGCAATCAGCGTGGTCGGTATCGCGATCGGGCTCGGCATGCCGCTTTTGTCCGTGGTGCTGGAGACGCGCGGCCATTCGGCAACCATGATCGGACTCAACACGGCGACCGCAGGGATAGCTTCCATCGCGGCCGCGCCGCTGGCAACGCCGCTTGCCAGCCGGATGGGGGTCGCCTGGGCCATGCTGCTCATGATCGCGGCCGGCGCGCTTGCCTTTGTCGGCTTCTATTTCGCCTCGGCTTTCTGGATGTGGTTTCCGTTGCGCGTAGTGCTGCATGTGGCCCTGACCGTGCTTTTCATCCTTTCCGAGTTCTGGATCAGCGCATCCGCTCCGCCCAGGCGGCGCGGGCTCGTGCTGGGCATCTATGCCACGGTACTTTCGCTTGGCTTCGCGGCCGGGCCATGGCTGTTCTCAAGGCTGGGCAGCAGCGGTTTCCTGCCCTTCGGCGTTACGGTGGCGCTGGTTGCAATCGCCTCGGTGCCGGTACTCATGGCGCGCAGGGAAAGTCCGCCGATCCGGCCGGAAGGCGGGAAGGACGGCCATTTCCTGCGCTACATATGGCTGGTACCGACCGCGACCGCTGCCGTGCTTGTCTTCGGCGCGGTGGAAACCGGCGGCTTCGCCCTGTTTCCGGTCTACGGCAGTCGGATCGGCTACTCTGAAGCCGACGCCGCCCTGCTGCTGACCATGATCGGCCTTGGCAACGTAGCCCTCCAGATTCCGATCGGCATGATCTCCGACCGGGTCCGTGACCGCCGCTATCTGCTCTTCATCTGCGCTGCAGTCGGCCTTGCCGGCGCGGTCTTCATGCCGC
>QGUU01000122.1 GCA_003242525.1 Pseudomonadota bacterium
TCGAACGGTGTCGATATCCCAGGATGCGGCCATAAATTCATTTCCTAAAGTTGCATGGCGTCTTGCCACGTCATAGCCGATTCTCGCGCACCGGAAAGGCCGGTGTCCTTCGGCGGCAAGGTCCGTTGGCGCTCTTGTCTATGCGTGTCGGTCGGAAGCTTGCTTGGCGGCCGTCAATAGCCACTCGTGCTCCGGAGCATTGTGAAACTTCCAGGTGCGGCGCGGTCCGGCCATGACATTCAGGTAGTAGAGATCGTATCCGTGACAGGCGGCGCAGGGATGGTAACCCCTGGGCACCAGCGTCACGTCTCCATCTTCCACGGCCATCACCTCGTCGAGCTCTCGCCTGCCGCCGGAATCGGCGTCGGTATAGACGCGCTGGAAGGCGAAGCCTTGCGGGGGGTTGAGGCGGTGGTAGTAGGTTTCCTCCAGGTAGGATTCGGCCGGCAAATTATCTTGGTCGTGCTTGTGTGGCGGGTAGCTCGAGGTGTGACCGCCCGGCGTGATGACTTCCACCACCAGCAGTGAATCCGCCGGCTCGCTTTCGGGAAGGATGTTGGTCACATAGCGCGTGTTGGTGCCAGCGCCGCGCACTTCCTGTCCGAGGTCGTCCGGGGCGATGACGCGCGCCGGCAGGCCGCCGCCGCGGCCGGGCGCCGAGCACACGGCGAGTTCGAGGTCGGTTTCAGCCGTTACCGACCAGCGTGATCCCTGCGGGACATAAACCGACCAGGGCTTGCCCTCGAAGGGAGACATGCGCTGCCCGAGCACCCCGAAATCCTTCTCCGCCGCGTGTACCTTGCCCCTGCCGGAGACAAGGACAAGGCATGCTTCGCGCCCGTCGGTTTCGGCCGAAACCGCATCGCCGGCCCTTAGCCGGTGAAGATCGAAGCCGACATAGGTCCAGCCGGCGCTTTCGGGCGTGACATGGGCGACGCGACCATATCCCTTCTTCGCCTTGACGAGCAGTTTCGACATGTCTTCCTCGTTCACTTGCCAGGGGCGGGTGTGCTGCCGTCGTCCGGTGGCGGCTGATAGCGGAACAGAAACTGGTAGGCGCCGTAGGCGCCGAAGGCCAGCGCTATCATGCCCCATGTTTGCGAGCCACCGTAGAATTCCAGCGCCGCCCAGGCCAGACACGCCACGACAAGAGCGATCCGCCGCCACAGCGGCCGGAAGAAGGGGTGTTCGGTGTCCTTCATGATGCTTTCCCCGGAAAGCCTATCCGTAAGCGCAGGCCTTGTCTTGCTCAAGCCCTGGGAAAGCCTTCTGTCTCGACAGTGTAGCCGGCCGCGGTCATTACCCGCATGAGTTCCCTGTATCCGATCTGCGCCATCTTGAGCGGCGGGCTCTTTTTCGGGTCCTGCTCTGCCTCCACCACGAACCAGCCCTCATAGCCGTAATCGGCAAGCCGCTGGACGATCGCTCCGAAGTCGAGCGAGCCGTCGCCCGGCACAGTGAAGGCGCCCAGCGCGACCGCGTCGAGGAACGAATGCCTCTGCCAGTCCAGGGCATCTATGACAGGCCTTCGAATGTCCTTCACATGCACATGTTTGATGCGCCCGTGATACTTGTCTATGGCGCGCAGGACATCGCCACCGGCGAAAGCCAGATGGCCCGCGTCGAGTAGCAGGGGAATGCCTTCGCCGGAATTGTTCATGAAGGCGTCGAGCTCATGCTCGAACTGCACCACCGCCGCCATGTGATGGTGGTAGGCAAGCGGCATGCCCTGGTCGGCGCACCATTCGCCGAACTCGGTAAGCCTGCGCGCATAGGCCTTCATCTCCTCGTGCGACAGCACGGCCTTGCGGGCCAGCGGGATCGAGCGGTCGCCCTGGATGGAAAGGCCCACCTCGCCATAGACGATGCAGGGGGCACCGACCGCCTTGAACAGCCGGATCATGGGCCCGATGCGGTCCTTGTTGGCCGAAAGGTCTTGCTCGACGGCGAGGGTTCCGGAAAACCAGCCGCCGCACAGGGTCACATCCGCAGCCTTGAGAATGGGCAGCATTTCTTCCGGAGTGGACGGGAAGCGCCTGCCCTGTTCCATGCCGGTAAAACCGGCCGAGCGCGACTGGCGCAGGCATTCCTCCAGCGAAACGTCGTCCGACAGTTCCACCAGATCGTCATTCCACCAGGCGATGGGCGACATTCCGAGTTTTGCTTTCAAGAGAGTGCTCCAGTGCTTGGAAAGGCGCTGACCGTCGCCGGGGAAAGGTACATGCTGTGGGCTGCGGCTGCTGTCCGCAGGGCAAGGATGGCGAGCGAGCCGAAACTGCTCGCGCGATCGCTCAATTCACCAACTGCTGCATTTGGCGCTTCCGTTCGTACTCCTCGCGTGCGGCGTTGACGCTGGGCCGTTCCGATACTTCCGGTACCGCGACGTCCCACCAGTGCCCGCCGGCCTCGGTCGAAACCAGCGGATCGGTGTCGATGACGATCACGCTTGTCCTTGTATCGGCCTCCGCCTCCTTCAGCGCATGCTCAAGTTCGGCAATGGAGGCAACCTTGCGTGCCGCAGCGCCCATCGACGCGGCATGCGCCGCAAAGTCGATCTCCGGCAGCACCTCGTGCTCGGCGTCCTTCAACAGGTTGTTGAAGTTGGCGCCGCCGGTGGCCATCTGCAGCCGATTTATGCAGCCGAAACCGCGGTTATCGAGCACCACGATGGTAAGCTTTTTCCCCAGCATCACCGATGTGGCGATCTCGGAATTCAGCATCATGTAGCTGCCGTCGCCCAGCATCACGATCACGTCGTCGTCCGGCCTTGCGATCTTGACGCCAAGGCCGCCCGCGATCTCGTAACCCATGGTCGAGTAACCATAGTCGAGATGGTAGCTGCCGGGCGCACCCGCGGGCCACAGCTTGTGCAGCTCGCCGGGCAGGCCGCCGGACGCGCAGACGAGAATGGCCTTCGAGCCGCGCGCCCGATGCACCGCGCCGATCACCTGCGCGTCGGAAGGCAGCGCGTTGGTGGGGTCGGTGACGGCCTTTGCCGCTTTCATCCAGTCGGCCTTTGCCGCATGGGCGGTGGAGAGCCATGACTCCGGCGCCTTCCAGCTCCCGAGCTTCTGCTCTAGCGCCTCCAGCCCTGCCTTCGCGTCGGCGACCAGAGGCAGGGCGCCGTGCTTGCCGGCATCGAAGGGCAGCACGTTGAGCCCGACGATCCGCACGCCCTCTGCCTTGAACAGCGCCCAGGAGCCTGTGGTGAAATCCTGCAGCCGGGAGCCCACCGCCAGCACCAGGTCCGCCTGCTCGGCCAGCAGGTTCGAGGCCGAAGATCCCGTCACGCCGACCGAACCCATATTGAGCGGATGGTCGTGGGGCAGGCTGGACTTGCCGGCTTGAGTCTCCATCACCGGGACGCCGTGCCGTTCCACAAAGGCTTTTAATGTTTCCGTGGCCTGCGAGTAGAGGACGCCGCCCCCGGCAATGATGACCGGCTTCCTGGCTGCCCTGACGGCGGCAGCGGCAATGTCGAGTTCGCGCACGTCCGGCTGCACACGGCGCGGCACCCAAATGCGCTCGGCAAAGAAGGTTTCCGGGTAGTCGAACGCCTCCGCCTGCACGTCCTGGCACAGCGCAAGCGTGACCGGCCCGCATTCGGCAGGGTCTGTCAGGACCTGCATGGCGCGGTTCATCGCGGGGATGATCTGTTCGGGCCGCGTGATG
This sequence comes from Pseudomonadota bacterium, assembly GCA_003242525.1. Classification (GTDB taxonomy): domain Bacteria; phylum Pseudomonadota; class Alphaproteobacteria; order Rhizobiales; family Rhizobiaceae; genus Mesorhizobium. The sequence continues at coordinate 3,673 of QGUU01000122.1, forward strand.
CGGTCGAAATAGCGAGAAACCGGCCGGAAGCAATCATTGGCCGACACCGTTCCGTCGCCGAAGCCTTCAACCTGCTGCAACACCGGATCGGGTACGCGGTTGGCGAAAACGTCGCCGGGGAGCAGCAGAACCGGCAGCCGGTTCACATGGGCAAGCGCAGCCGCCGTTACCATATTGGTCGCACCAGGGCCGATCGAGGAGGTTGCGGCCATGAAGCGGCGGCGGAAACATGCCTTTGCAAAGCCGATGGCCGCATGCGCCATGGCCTGTTCATTGTGCGCGCGGAAGGTAGGGAGTTCCTCGCGCACCTGGTAAAGCGCTTCGCCCATGCCGGCGACATTGCCGTGGCCGAAGATTGCCCAGACCCCGCCGAAGATCGGCACCTTCTTCCCGTCTATCTCCGTCATCTGGCGGGTCATGAAACGCGCCAGCGCCTGCGCCATGGTGAGCCGGATGGTCCTGGTCATCTGCTTGTCCTCCCGCTCCGCTTATGCCGCCTTGCGGTCATGCGCCGCAAGCCATGCCCTTGTGAGCGTATCAAAACGGTCTGCCATGTCGGCCACCGCCTGCTCGTCCGACATTGAGCCGGCGAACCATTGATCGGCGGCATGGGCAAACAGCGTGCGCCCAACGGCAAAGCCCTTGACGATGCCCGCTCCCGCCGTCGCGGCAAAAGCGGCCTCAAGTTCGTCCTGAGGCGCCTCCAGTCCCAGCAGGACGACACCCCGGCAATAGGGATCGTGCTTCTGGATCACCGCTTCTATGCTCGCCCAGGCGGCAGGCGATGCCTGTGGCTCCAGCTTCCACCAGTCCGGCCTGATGCCAAGCGCGTAAAGCTCTTCCAATGCCTGGGGCACCGTCGCATCGTCCAGCTCGCCGCTCTTGCCGGCGATGATCTCGATGAGGAGTTCGCGGCCGACCTTTCGCGCGGCGTCGAACAAGGCGCGCAATTTTCCCTGTTGTTCCTCCTTCAGCGCCGGCTCGTCGTCGGGATGGTAGAAGCACAGGCATTTGATGCAGTGCCCGACAGGCCATTCTACAAGCTGGGATCCGATATCCTGGGAGAATTCGAAGCGCAGCGGTCGCGATCCCGGTAGCTCGACGGGCCGTCCGAGCCAGGAAAAGGGATGACGGGAGAACTCGAACATCGCCTTGCGGCCATATTTCTCGTCCAGCAGCATGCCATAGCCGCTGCGCCCGTCCGCCACGCGGGCCGCGGCCTTTACCGCCAACACCTTGAAGGCTTCGATGCAGGAAAGATCCGCTCCCGCCTTTTCTGCTGCGGCTTCGAACTGGCTGCGATGGTCGCAGGCGAAGGCCATCAGCGACGGCACCTCGTTCCTCCGCGTCGTTGCCCAATGGATGTGATTGATCTCCTCGTCCTTGCGCAAGGCGCGATGCCTGCTGCCGTGCAGGAGGAAATGTTCCAGTTCCTTGAAGGTCGGATATTCGGGCGCGCATAGCAGCCGGGAGACGGCGAAGGCGCCACAGGCATTTGCCCATGTGGCAGCCGTGGACAGGCTCTCGCCGCCCAGCCAGCCGCGCAGAAAGCCTGACATGAACGCATCGCCCGCACCGAGCACGTTGTAGATTTCGATTGGAAAGCCCTGGCCGACGATCCCGTGCTCAAGGCCATCCGGGATCGGACCCTGATAGACGATGCAGCCCCTGGCGCCGCGCTTGAGCACGATCGTGGCCGGCGTGAGCGTGCGGATGGTGCGGAGCGCACCGAGAAGGTCCGTCTCGCCTGACGCGATCAGAACCTCCTCCTCCGTGCCGACCACCAGGTCGCATTCCGGCAGCACGGCCCGCATCGCGCCCGATACCCGGTCGGATTTCACGTAACGGCCGAAACCTTCGGCATGGCCGCCAAGCCCCCAGAGATTTGGCCTGTAGTCAATGTCGAAGACGACCTTGCCGCCATTTTCGCGCATGATGCGCATCGCCTTGCGTTGCGCTTCGGCCGTATTCGGCTGGGAAAAATGCGTTCCGGTGACGACGACCGCACGTGCAGAGGCAATGAAAGCCTCATCCACATCGTCCGGCTCCAGCGCCATGTCGGCGCAATCCGTGCGGTAGAAGATCATCGGCGAAACGCCTTCGTCCTCCACCGAAAGCAGTACCAGCGCCGTGAGCCGCTCGGGGTCGGTCTTCAGCCCGTCGACATTGACGCCCTCCCGAACAAGCTGCTCGCGGATGAAGCGGCCCATCTGTTCGTCGCCGACACGGGTAAGCAGCGCCGACCGCAGCCCGAGCCGGGCTGTCCCGACGGCGATGTTGGCAGGGCAGCCTCCAACCGACTTGGCGAAAGAAGCAATATCCTCCAGCCTTGAGCCGATCTGCTGGCCGTAGAGGTCGACGGACGCACGGCCGATGGTAATGACATCCAGCGACGCCGTCGCGTCAACCGCCTTGCTCATCCGCATCTCCCGTAGTGGCGCGCCAATCGCCTGGGGCGCGAACATATGAAATATTAGTTCCACATCGTAGTCAATATGGAACGTACGTTCCCTCTAGCGATTCCCGGCGCCTCGCCCCGGTTGCGTGCAGTCCCCACGCCGTCTTTCCGCCACACCGATGCAGAGCGCCATGGCCAGTGCCATGCTCGCGGAAAGCGATCGGAAGCCGGCGAAATCGGCTTCAACGACTTCGAACCAGATGTTCGCGAACTCCGCCAGGGGCGAGAATGCGGAGTCGGTAATGGCAACAATCGGTACGCCCTGACGGGCGAGCGCGCCGGCCTGTTCAATTGTTGCCGGGGCATAGGGTGAGAAGCTTATGGCGATCGCCGCATCGTTCGGGGTTGCGATGCCGATCATCTCGTGCTCCATGCCCGTGGCGGATTCGACAAGCTGCGTACGGATTCCCAGCTTGCCCAGTGCATAGGCCATGTAGGACGCAATTGGGTATGAGCGCCGCCGCGCCACCACATAAATCGTCTCCGCCCTTGCCAGCAGGGCGATTGCGGCTCCGAGCTGCGCGTCGTCCATCGAGCGTGAAATGTCCTGCAGCGAGCTGGTTGCCGCCGTCACGAAGCCGTCGAAGACGGCGCGGGGGCCGGTTGTCTGGGCTTTCTCGCGCAGTGCAAGCAGCCGCTCGTCATAGGAGGACGTCCGCTCCCTCAGGCGCGCGCGAAACACTGCCTGCATGGAGGTAAAGCCGTCGAAGCCAAGCAGTTGCGCAAAGCGGATCAGGGTCGAAGGCTGGACGCCCGACTTGGCGGCAATCGACGCAGCCGTGCCGAAGGCGATGTCGTCGGGATTGTCGAGCGCGTAGGCCGCCACCTGTGCGATGCGCTTGGGCAGGCTCTGGCGCCGTTCCAGGATTGTCGCGCGCAGCGCTTCAAAATCACGCGGGCGTTCATTGACGGCTTGCGCGTCACTCATCATGCTTCCTTCCTCGCATAAGGCCCGGTTTTCCCGGCCCGCGCATAGCAAATGGGACCGGCATGAGAAAGGCACCGCCGGTTTCAAGGGCGTCATCGCGCAGACTTCCAAATCTGCTTGACGTGCCGATCTGAAATGGAATATAT
>QGUU01000605.1 GCA_003242525.1 Pseudomonadota bacterium
GTCTACGGGAACAGCGCCCGGTGCTGACCCTTATCGCCGCAAGACCATTTCCTTCGCCGCGGAACTCGATCGCCTGACCGGTGTCAGCCTGGTCGAAATCAACTCGATCGACCGCGACCCCTCCGATTTCCCCGTCGCGTTTCAGCCCGGCCACGAGGCCGCCGACGAAAACGGCTACGTCAAGATGCCGAACGTCAACGTGCTGATCGAAATGGCCGACATGACCGAGGCCAACCGGTCATATGAGGCTAACCTGCAGGTCATCAGGCAGGCGCGCGATCTCATTTCCATGACAATCGACCTGTTGAGGAGTCAGTCATGATCGGCGGAATCAGCCCAATCCAGCTCAGGCCCGCAGGCACCGAAGACCCGACGGGTACTTTCCTTTCGGGGGGGACGGCCCCGGCAGGCGGCACCGCAGCCGAAACCTTCGCCGAGGCGCTCGGCCAGACGGCGGCAAGGACGGTGGATACGCTGCGCCAGGCCGAGCAGGTTTCGCTGGATGCGCTGAAGGGCAATGTGGACACGCGCGAGGTGGTGGACGCGGTGATGAGCGCACAGCAGGCGCTTCAGGCCGCCGTCGCCATCCGCGACAAGATCGTTTCGGCCTATCTCGAAATCAGCCGTATGAGTATCTGAGGAACGCCCATGAAAGCCCTGGCCATCGCCGCGACCGGCATGAACGCCCAGCAGACCAACCTGGAAGTCATCGCCAACAATATCGCAAACATAAACACCACCGGCTACAAGCGTGCGCGCGCCGAGTTTTCCGACCTTCTTTACCAGGTGGACCGCCTGCAGGGCGTGCCGAACCGGGCCAACGCCTCGATCGTTCCCGAAGGCGCTTCCATCGGCCTCGGCGTCAAGACCAGCGCCGTGCGCAACGTCCACGTGCAGGGAGCCTTGACGAGCACGGGCAACCAGTTCGACCTGGCCCTCACCGGCAAGGGCTGGTTCCAGATCGAGGGCGCTGACGGCAGCACGCTCTACACCCGGGCGGGTGCCTTCAACACCAACGCCATCGGCCAGCTTGTGACGGTGGATGGCGCCAATGTCATCCCCGCCATAATAGTGCCGGAGGGTACCGTCGAGGTCATCGTCAACAGAACCGGGCAGGTATTCGCGCGCATAGAGGGCGAGCCCGATCTTCAGGACATCGGTCAGCTGACGCTTGCGACCTTTGCCAACGAGGCCGGCCTTGCGCCGCTCGGCGACAACCTCTTCCAGGAAACCGTCGCCTCGGGCCCTGCCAATGTCGGAATCCCCGGTGACCCGGGTTACGCCACCATCCAGCAGGGTTACCTGGAGGATTCCAATGTCGACCCCGTCAAGGAGATCACGGAGCTGATCTCGGCGCAGCGCGCCTATGAGATGAACTCCAAGGTCATCCAGGCCGCTGACGAGATGGCTGCGGTCATCTCCAAGAACATCAGGTGATGATAGTGGCAGTGCGCTTCATTCGCATCGCGGCTCCCCTGCTGGCGCTGATTCTCGGCGCAGCCCTGCCGGCAGTGGCGGACGAAGTCGTACTCATACCAAACCGCGTGATCTATCCCGGGGAAACCATCACCCTTGCCGCGCTGAAGGAAGTGACGCTGCAGCCCGGCCGTCAGAAGCCCGATGCCGTCGCCACTACCGAACAGGAGCTCGATGGAAAGATCGCCAAGCGGACGCTTCTGCCGGGCCGCTATATTCCGGCCAACGCAATCCGCGAAGCCTGGCTGGTCGACCGGGGTGCGCCCGTACAGGTCTATTTCGTGGCTGGCGCCCTCACCATCTCGGCCACGGCCGTGACATTACAGCCCGGCGCGGCCGGCGACCTCGTCAAGGTGCGCAACATCGACAGTGGCAAGGTGTTCACCGGCACGGTCATGGCCGATGGCACCATCAGGGTCGGCGCATCATGAAGCGCGTCTCGTGCATAATGGCGGCCCTTGTCCTGGCGGCGCAGCCGGTGC
>QGUU01000123.1 GCA_003242525.1 Pseudomonadota bacterium
GACGAGGCGGGGGGCGGCCTCCTCCTTTCCTTTACAACACCGAAGGAGGCCCCCAAATTGTGGTTCGACATGATGCCCCCCCCCGCCGATGCCCAGCATGTCGAGGAAGCCCACGAATTCCTCAACTACATCCTGGACCCCGAGGTGATCGCCAAGTCGACCAACTACGTTTACTACGCGAACGGCAACAAGGCCTCGCAGGAGTTCGTCGACAAGGAGATCCTGGAGGATCCCGCCGTCTATCCTGACGATGAGACCATGGCGAAGCTGTTCACGGTCGGCACGCTCGACCCGAAGACGCAGCGCAATGTCACGCGCATGTGGACCAAGGTCGTCACCGGCCAGTAACTGTCATGAAGGCTCCGGCGTGCCCAGCGCCGGGGCCGACCCTTGGTCGAGGGAGGGGACGGGGACATGAAATCGCTTGGCAGCATCCGCAAGGATTTTGCACCTTGGAACGACTCCAACGCCAAGCCCTACATACAGTTCGAGCAGGTGACGAAGAAATTCGGCGACTTCACCGCCGTCAACAATCTTTCGCTCACCATTTTCGAACGTGAATTCTTCGCCCTGCTCGGGGCGTCGGGCTGCGGCAAATCCACCCTGCTCCGGATGCTGGCCGGCTTTGAGGAGCCGACATCGGGCCGCATTCTGCTTGACGGACAGAACCTCGCCGGCATTCCGCCCTACAGGCGGCCCGTCAACATGATGTTCCAGTCCTACGCGCTGTTCCCCCACATGACCGTGGAAAAGAACATTGCCTTCGGGCTGAAGCAGGAGGGCATGCCCGCCCCCGAAATCGAAAAGCGGGTGGCCGAAATGCTGAAGCTGGTCAAGCTGGAGGCTTTCGCCAAACGCAAGCCGCACCAGCTTTCCGGCGGGCAGCGCCAGCGTGTCGCGCTCGCCCGCTCGGTCGCCAAACGGCCCAAGGTGCTGCTTCTGGACGAGCCGCTCGGCGCTCTTGACAAGAAGCTGCGGGAGGAAACGCAGTTCGAACTGATGGACCTGCAGCAGCAGCTGGGCCTCACCTTCGTGGTCGTTACCCACGATCAGGAGGAGGCCATGACCATGGCAGACCGAATAGCGATCATGGACAAGGGCGAGGTCATGCAGGTCGCCACGCCGGCCGAGGTCTATGAGGCGCCAGCGTCGCGCTTCGTCGCCAGCTTCGTCGGAAACGTCAACATTTTTGAAGGCAAGGTTATCGAGCGCACTGCGCAGGGCGCGCAGCTTGCCGGCGCAAACGGCGTGCAGATCCTTGTCGAAAATGCCGGTGACGCGGTTGCCGGAGCCGAAGTTGCTTTCGCCATCAGGCCGGAAAAGATCAGGGTCTCATCGAAGAGGCCTGCCGATGCAGCGAACGCGATGGAGGGGCTGGTCTACGATATCGCCTATCTCGGCGACATGACGGTGTATCACGTCAAGCTTGACAACGGCCAGATTGTGCGAGCAAGCGCCATGAACGCCACGCGCACAACGGACGACCCGCTGACATGGGACGACCGAGCGTGGATTTCCTTCCGGCCCGACGCTGGCGTCGTGCTGACACGGTAGGAGAGCGCCATGGCGAACAGCACATTGACTGACGTCGCCGCGCATGCATCGGCAGGGAAATCCCTGCCTGCCCGTCTGATGGTCGGCATCACCAGGCGTCTCGTCATCATCGTTCCCTATGTCTGGCTGCTCTTCTTCTTCCTTGTTCCCTTCATCATTGTCTTCAAGATTTCGCTTTCCGTGACGGCCATCGCCATGCCGCCCTATGCGCCGGTGCTGAGCCTCAAGGACGGAATTTCTGCGCTGCTCTCCGACCTCGGCCAGTTGAGCTTCGACAACTATGTGTGGCTCACCCAGGATGCGCTCTATATCAATTCCTATATCACCAGCGTCGTTGTGGCCGCGATCTCGACCGTGCTGACGCTGCTGGTCGGCTACCCCATCGCCTATGGCATGGCGCGCGCGCCGGCCTCTCTCAGGCCCACCCTGCTGATGATGGTCATCCTGCCGTTCTGGACTTCGTTCCTCATCCGCGTCTATGCGTGGATCGGCATATTGAAGCCGGAAGGCCTACTCAACCAGTTCCTGCTTGCCACTGGCATTATCGACAGCCCCCTCATCATCACCAACACCTATACGGCAGTCTTCATCGGCATCGTCTATTCCTACCTGCCTTTCATGGTGCTGCCTCTCTATGCAGCCCTGGAGAAGATGGATCATTCTCTGATCGAGGCTGCGCAGGACCTCGGCTGCCCCCCGATCACGGCCTTCTGGAAGGTCACCTTCCCGCTCTCGCTGCCAGGCGTCGTAGCCGGTTGCCTGCTGGTCTTCATTCCCGCAGTGGGCGAATTTGTCATCCCCGACCTGCTTGGCGGCTCCCAGACGCTGATGATCGGGCGCACGCTATGGAACGAGTTCTTCGCCAACCGCGACTGGCCGGTTGCTTCAGCCGTGGCGGTCATTCTCCTGCTTATCCTTATCGTGCCGATCGTGATCTTCCAGAACGCACAGGCGCGCGCGCAGGAAGCGGGGAGGTAGAGCCGTGAGCCCGACCTGGACCCGCTTCAACATCGTTTCCGTCACGCTCGGCTTTGCCTTCCTCTACCTGCCGATCGTGCTCCTCGTCATTTTCTCGTTCAACGCGTCCAAGCTGGTCACGGTATGGGGCGGCTTCTCGACCAGGTGGTACGTGTCCCTGTTTCAGAACCAGGGCCTCATGGACGCCGCCTGGGTGACGATACGGGTCGGCCTCATTTCGGCTACCGTCGCCACCGTTCTGGGCACGCTGGGAGCGCTGGCGCTGGTGCGTTACACGCGCTTCAGGGGCCGGGTGCTGTTTTCCGGAATGATCTTCGCGCCGCTGGTGATGCCTGACGTCATCACCGGCCTTTCGCTCCTGCTTCTTTTTGTGGCCATCGACCTCGACCGTGGCTTCGCGACGGTGACGCTCGCACACATAACCTTCACCATGTGCTTCGTGGCGGTTGTGGTGCAGTCGAGGCTTCTGACCTTCGACCGCTCGCTCGAGGAAGCGGCGATGGACCTCGGCGCACCGCCGGTCAGGACTTTCTTCCAGATCACCCTGCCGGTCATCGCTCCGGCGATCATCTCGGGCTGGATGCTGGCCTTCACCCTTTCCCTTGACGATCTGGTGGTCGCTTCCTTCACCTCCGGTCCGGGCGCGACGACGCTGCCCATGAAGATCTACAGCCAGGTGCGCCTGGGCGTAACGCCGGAGATCAACGCGGCCTGTACCATCCTGATAGGGCTGGTAACCGCTGGCGTTATCATCGCCTCCATCGTCAACAAGCGCCGCGAGGTGCAGCGCCTTCGCGACGAGCAGGCCGCGCAGCGCGGCTAGAAGCGGCCTCAGTTGCCAGCGGCCGGCAGACGGTTGATGGGCGAGATGAAGGGTGTCGTCCAGGTACCTCCCACAAAGAATGCCACCTGATCTTCGTCTTGCCGGGGCTGGGTGTCTGCCTGCTGTCCATTGGCAGGCGCTGCGGTAGCGGCCGGGCCTATGCCGCCCGAAAGCGCCAGGCCCCCACCTGCATAGGGCACGATACCTGATACCCATATGCGATCCTTGGCCGAATGCGCTTCGGCCTGCTCGATGCGCGCCACGCCGTTCGAAATGCTTGCCTTCAGCACCGCCCGATCTATCGGTAAAGTGCCATCGGCCACCTCGTCCAGCGGAAAGAAGCCGCCCTCCTGGCATCGCTTGACGAAGGACGGGAGGTTCAGGCCGGTCAGCGTGCCCTTGCCGAAGTTGGCCGAAATGGACCCGTTCGCATTATCCATCACAGTGTCCCAGGACTTGCCGGGGCCCTTGAGGATGATCGACACCGATCCGGTTCCAGTGGGAACAAGCCGCTTCATGCCTGCTGCCTCGCCGAACTGTGCGCCGTTGATATCCGACGCAAGCAGGCGCATTTCGACCTGGGTTCCCTCGGGCTTGCGGTCGAAACGAAGGCTGCTCTGGATATTTCCCCCGAATGCCGCGGCATCCGAAATGTCAAAGACCGCCAGTCCGTTCTTTACCTGGGCGGTGGCCGCGACATTGCCCAGTTGGACCGCGCCGGCGGCCGCCTGTGTCGCCGACAGGCGCAGATCGAGATTGAACCAGTCAGCGAAGTTGGCATCTATCTGGTCGGGCACGTGGCCACTGGTCGACGCCATTGGCGTGAACGCAGAAAGGAATGCTCGCAGGTCGAGCGTTTCGAAAGCCAGGGTGCCGGCAACAACAGGCAGGGCATCCGTGAAGGAAAGTTCGAGCGCACCCACGCCTGGGTTCTTGTTCATCGTGAGCTCGGTTCCGCTGAACTTTATCCGCCCGGTCTCGCCGGTTACCTTGCTGACGAGCGAAACCGCACCGATAGTACCACTGGGAGTTGGACTGGTCCCGAGCCATTGCAGAACCCGGCGCAACGAAGGCGCGGCAAACTTCGCCTGGCCATCGAAAAAGGCATTCTGGGCGAGGCTGGCGTTGCCTTCGAAGGAGAATGTGGCGGGCGCCGACTTGAATGTGACGGAGAGGCCCGAGGTTCCGCCAGCGAACAAAAGGAGCGGCGCGGAAACCGAAAGATCAACGCCAACGCTTTCGCCATGCCATATGCCAGTGGCCGAAACCGATGCGTCGGAGTTGAGGGCCGGCCATTTCGCCTGGCCGTTGAGGCTGGTGATGACGTCCGTATCCTTGCCGTTGACGATGCCTATGACCCGGCCGTCGCGAACCTCCAGCGTTCCGAACGGATCGGACGGCAGCTTGCCGGTGTCCGGCTTGGCTGGATCGGCCTCGACCACAGCGCGGGCGGCGTCCACCGAGCGGGCGATGCGGCCGCCCGTGGGAATGGGCGGTGCAAACAGCCCGTTCGGGCGCCGCTCGACCCTGAAAGTGGGCCTGATGAGATGGGTTGCTGGGACACGACGTCGCCACGCAGGGCTGCAAGGGCGGAAAGGTCGATCTCGACGCGTTCGGCCTGCACCACTGGCGGCGCGTCCGACTCGGTCCATTTCGAAAGCGTCACGTCGGTCAGTATGGCGCGGAATTTAGGCCACACCTCGATCTGCGGCGGGCCGTCTATGTTCACCCGGAAGCCGCTCCAGGCGCTCATCTCCCAGGCAATGCGATCACGCACGATGCGCGTCGACGCAAAATAGGGAAGCGCGGCAAAGGCCAGCGTGGCGACAATCAGCATTACGCCGACTGCCCAGATTGCACGCCAGATCCATGGTGAGGGCATTTCGCCTCGTCTCGTTCGTATTCCGCTGACCTTGCCCGCAAAGGTGTAGCCGGTGACAAAGCCTTTTCAAGTCTTTGTGGCCCGGCAATGGCAAATGCGCACATACGCTTGCCCGGAATCGCCGCGATATGCTTTAGCGGGAGCGCGCAGCTTAAGGAGGAGACTATGAGCAACGAAACGCCGCTGTGGATCCCATCCCGCGACAGGGTAGCGTCCGCGCCCCTGACGGCCTTTGCAAAGGCGGCGGCAGACCTGAACGGCGGTTCCTTTAAATCGTACAGCGATCTGCACCGCTGGTCCGTCGAAAACAGGGCGGCGTTCTGGTCCCTGGTCTGGGATTTCTGCGGCGTAGTCGGCGACAAGGGCGAGCGCCCGCTGGTCGACGGCGAGCGCATGCCGGGAGCGTCATTTTTCCCTGATGCGAGGCTGAACTTTGCGGAAAACCTTCTGCGCAAGAGCGGCTCGGAAACCGCAATCATCTTTCGCGGCGAGGACAAGGTCGAGCGGCGGTTGAGCTGGAATGAATTGCGCAGCCTCGTTTCGCGCCTGCAGCAACTTTTCCTTTCGCTCGGCGTGAAGCCTGGCGACCGGATCGCCGCAATGATGCCGAACATGCCGGAGGCCACGGCGGGCATGCTCGCAGCCGCATCGATAGGCGCGGTGTGGTCGTCATGCTCCCCGGATTTCGGCGAACAGGGCGTGCTTGACCGATTCGGGCAGATCGAGCCGGTCCTGCTGATCGTTCCGGACGGCTATTGGTACAACGGCAAGGCGATAGAAGTCGGCCCCAAGATCGTCGCGGTGGCCGAAAAATTGATAAGCGTGCGGAAGGTTCTCGTCGCCGACTATCTTGGCACATCTGTCGAGGTCGCCGCCACGGTTCGCAGCGGCGAGGCACTGGAGCGGGCCCTGGCTCCGTTCGCACCTGAAGCGCTGCGATTTGAGCGGCTGCCCTTCGCGCACCCGCTTTACATATTGTATTCTTCCGGAACCACGGGAGTTCCGAAATGCATTGTCCATTCGGCTGGCGGCACATTGCTGCAGCACCTCAAGGAACATCGTCTGCATGGCGGCATAGTGGATGGCGACCGCCTCTTCTACTTCACCACCTGCGGATGGATGATGTGGAACTGGCTGGTGTCAGGCCTGGCAAGCGGCGCCACGCTGTTGCTCTATGACGGCTCGCCCTTCTATCCCGACGGCAATGCACTTTTCGATTTTGCCGATGCGGAAGGCATGACCTTTTTCGGCACGTCGGCCAAGTTCATCGACTCGGTGCGGAAAGCGGGTCTGAGGCCGATCGACAGCCACAAACTCTCCTCGGTACAAACCATTGCCTCCACCGGCTCGCCGCTGTCGCCGGAGTGCTTCCGTTTCGTTTACGAAGGCATCAAGCGAGACATTCACCTGGCCTCCATTTCCGGCGGCACGGATATCGTCTCCTGTTTTGTGCTGGGCGTTCCGACCGAACCTGTCTGGGAGGGTGAAATCCAGGCGCCGGGCCTTGGAATGGCCGTGGACGTGTGGAGCGAAGACGGCAAGCCCATACGCGGCGAGAAGGGGGAGCTGGTGTGCACCAAGGCATTTCCGTCAATGCCGATCGGCTTCTGGAACGACGCCGACGGAACGAAATACCGGAGCGCCTATTTCGAGCGCTTCGACAATGTCTGGTGCCATGGCGATTTCGCCGAATGGACGCGGCATGACGGCATCGTCATCCACGGACGCTCCGATGCCACCCTCAATCCCGGGGGCGTACGCATCGGCACCGCGGAAATCTACAATCAGGTCGAGCAGATGCCGGAGATCGTCGAGGCGCTCGCCATCGGCCAGGATTTCGACAACGATGTCCGCGTTGTCCTGTTCGTCCGGCTCGCGCCGGGCGTAGCGCTTGATGCCGATCTCGAGACGCGGAA
>QGUU01000124.1 GCA_003242525.1 Pseudomonadota bacterium
GGCTGCGGCCAGCCAAGGCCGCCGAATTCGTCGCCGATTTCAAAAGGCGCGGCCCAGAAGTGCCGGCTCTTTCCCACCGTCACGGAGCCAACCCCGTTTGCAGCGGCGAGGGCGCCCACCGTTATTCCACTCTCAAGCACCGTGGAGGCTGAGCCGAGACCTCCCTTCAACCCTGCGGTGGTGGCGCCGGTTCCCGCTCCCACGCTTCCGAGCATGAAGCTTTCGGCCGCTGCCTGGGCGGCCCTGTAGCCGATCTCGCGATAGGGCGAATGCCGCCCCCAATCCTTGTCGCCGCCATTGGTCAGGTCGAACAGGATTGCAGCCGGCACGATGGGCACGATATGGCCGAAGGCGTTGAAGCCGATGCCCTTTTCGCGCAACGCGGCCTGTACGCCCGAAGCGGCATCCAGACCGAAGGCCGAGCCGCCTGAAAGCACGACTGCATTGATCCCGTCCACCAGGTTGTGGGGTTCCAGAAGGTCCGTTTCGCGCGTGCCTGGCGCGCCGCCGAGAACCTGGACCGCGGCCACGGTGGGCTCGGCGCACAGAACCGCCGTGGCGCCCGATTTGAGCTGCGGATCTTCGGCATTCCCCACGCTGAGGCCAGCCACATCCGTGATGAGGTTTCTCGGTCCAGCGCGCATCTTCATCATTGTCCGTTGTCGGCCACAGCCACGAACTGTCCGCCAGTGAAACGAAAGAGACGATAGGGATTGGCCGTGAGATCACCCTTTTCGTCGAAACGGATGGGGCCGATGGCAGTGTCAAAATCCCTGTTCGGCATTTTTTCAGCCAGCGTGCCGCCTTCGCGCGCGGCGGCTTCTGCCGCATCGTGCGCAACCTGGACGGCAGCGTAGGCGGGCAGGACGTAGCCTTCCGGAAAGACCCCGGCAGCCTTGAATGCCTCAAGCACCTTCCTGTCGGCGATGTCGGCCCATTCGGGCAGGGCAATCATCAATGTTCCCGGTGCATAGGGAATTTCTGCATCAGCTACCCGCAGCGTTTCGCCGCCGGCAAAGATGGTTTCGGCATCGAGATTTGCGGCGTCACGACCCATGATGGCGACGTCTCTACCCTCGCCACCGACAAAGACCCGCGCCGCCCCCGCGCGCTTGAGCCGAGCCACCAGGCCGATCTGGTTGTCGGTATCCGGGCGGTATGTGTCGATGAAAACTGGCTTCAGCGCCACCTGCTCGGCTGCGTTGCGTACCGACTCGGCAAGCTCCCGGCCGTAGATCGTGCCGTCGTCCACAATAGCGAACAGGTCGTCGCGCCACAGTTTCGCAACCATTGTTGCCGCGGCGCTGCGTTCGTCGTCGCCGCGGGGGCCAAGCCGGAAAACGATCCAGCCCGTCTTGGCGCGCAGATCGGTAAGGCTTTCGGTGCGCACACCCACGGTAATGACCGGAATGCGGGCCTCCATGAGAATCGGAAGCGCCGCCTCTATGGCTTCCGTGCAGAGGAAGCCCACCACGACATTCACCTTTGCATCTGCCAGTCTTCTTGCGGCAGCTTGCCCACCGGCAGCAGTGCACAGGTCATCCGCCGTCGTCACCTCGGCGCCAACATTTTTCGCGGCGATCTCCGCCCCGGCGCTGATCTGACGGCCAAGCAGGGCATTCGGACCTGAAAGCGGCGCGGCCACTCCAACACTCAGCGTCTGCGCCTGAGTTCCGGTGGCTGCCATCAGGCAGCAAGCGCCGGCTATGACGGCAAGGGATCGGCGCATGCTAGGCTCCCCGAGCTCCACTGCGCTTGCGCGCGGGGCAGGCTGACGCCGTGGTTTCTAACGGCTGGGATGTTTGGGTGCAACACGACGAAATCGCGATAGGCGCCATTAATACTTCGCTTGTAGCATCCGCATTCGGCCCATACATAGTCGGAAAACTCTATTTGGACATTGGCGGTGTTGAAGAAAAACGATATCGGGCCGCAGGCCTATCGCGACGCGATGAGCCATTTTGCCGGCCATGTGCATGTAGTGACCACCGATGGACCCGGAGGGAGGCGGGGTGCCACGGTCATCGCTGCCTGCTCGGTATCTGACACGCCACCCACGGTCCTGGTTTGTCTCAATCGCGAGAACCCCAGGAACGGGCCTTTTCTCGTCAATGGCAAATTCGCGCTTAACACGCTTGCGTCACACCACCAGTCTCTCGCGGCCGGCTTTTCGGGCCAGACCGGTTTGCCGCCCGAAGAGCGCTTCGCCCTTGCCGAATGGGATGTCATTGCCACCGGTGCGCCTACGCTTAAGGACGCGCTGGCCGTTTTCGACTGCGAGCTGATCGACTACAAGGATCTGGCTACCCATCGCGTGCTGTTTGGCAAGGTGACAGGCCTGCGCATCGGCGATAATTTGAGCCCGCTGATTTACCACGACCGCGGCTATCATATCCTGTGACGTGCCCGGCCGCAGGCACGGAGTACCGATGACGAAACCGCACCCGCGCCCACTGCCAGGATCGATCGACGAGACGCTCGACCTGTTGACCCGAGCTGACTATGTCGCCGACCGTTCGCTTGCGACGGTGCTTTTCCTGTCGCTTCGCATGAAGCGGCCCATGTTTCTCGAAGGCGAGGCAGGCGTGGGCAAGACGGAGATCGCCAAGGTGCTGGCCCAAGCCCTGGGACGCCGGCTGATCCGCCTGCAATGCTATGAAGGACTGGACGTTTCTTCCGCCGTCTACGAGTGGAACTATGCCGCGCAGATGATCGAGATTCGCATGGAGGAAGCCGCCGGCAAGGTAGAGCGCGCCGCCATGGAGAAGAACGTCTTCTCGGAAAAATACCTTATCCGTCGGCCGGTTCTTGACGCATTGACCGGAGAGCTCGGGGCTGCCCCCGTCTTCCTTATCGACGAGCTTGACCGCACCGACGAGGCATTTGAGGCATTTCTGCTCGAAATCCTGTCCGATTTCCAGGTCACGGTGCCTGAACTTGGCACCATCAAAGCCCAGGAGCCACCCATCGTGGTCATCACCACCAACCGCACGCGCGAGATCCATGACGCGCTGAAGCGGCGGTGCCTCTATCATTGGGTGGATTATCCGGACGCGGAGCGTGAACTTGAGATCGTACGGCGCAAGGTTCCTCAAGCCGGCAAGCGGCTTGCCGCCGAGATCGTGTCCTTCATCCAGAAGCTTCGGCAGGTCGAGCTGTTCAAGGCCCCCGGCGTCGCCGAGACGATAGACTGGGCCAACGCGCTCAACGAGCTGGACAAGGTGGCGCTCGATCCGGAGACCATATCCGACACCATCGGCGTACTGCTGAAATACCAGGACGACATCGCCCGCATCGGTCAGGGCGAGGGCAAACGGATTCTTGAGGAAGTGAAGGCCGAACTCGCGGCAGCGGAGTAGGCTCTTGAGCGGCGCTGTTTCCGTGCCTGCGGAAGGGCGGCCTGAAAGCCGCATCACCGACAACATCGTCTATTTTGCCCGCACCCTGCGCAAGGCCGGATTGAGGGTCGGCCCGGCCTCCGTCAAGGACGCCATCGAGGCGGTTCTGGCCGCCGGCATTGGCAATCGCGATGACTTTTACTGGACACTGCATGCGGTGTTGGTGAAGCGAAGGGAAGATCACGCGACCTTCGATGAAGCCTTCCGGCTGTTCTGGCGGTCGCGGGGCCTGATAGAGAAGATGTTGGCGATGTTCTCGCCAACCGCTCCCGACAATCGGGAGCCGCAAAGGCTCCGGCCGGCGGAAAGCCGCGTCAGCCGCGCTCTATTCGAGGGCCACGAGCAGAAGCGGCCAGTGAAGGAAGAGCCGGAGATCGAGGTCGATGCCCGCTTCACGGCCTCTGGCAACGAGCTTTTGCGCACGCGGGACTTCGCCCAGATGACTGCGGAGGAACTGGCGGCCGCGCGCCAGGCAATTACGGAACTGAAGCTGCCATTCGACACGCTTGCGACGCGGCGCTTCAGGCCCGACAGGGCAGGGCGCAGGATCGATCCCCGCGCCATGATGCGCTCGGCTTCCCGAACCGGTAGCGGGCTGATTCTGCCGCAATTCCGCTCTCCTCGCGAGGTTCATCCGCCGCTGGTGGTTTTGGCGGATATTTCCGGCTCCATGAGCCAATACACGCGCATCTTCCTGCATTTCGTGCATGCGTTGGGCGAAAAGCGCCGCCGCGTGCATGCCTTCGTCTTCGGCACCAGGCTAACCAACATCACGCGCCAGATGCGCCATCGAGATCCCGATCAGGCACTCGCCGATTGCTCGACTGCGGTGAAGGATTGGTCCGGCGGCACGCGCATCGGCGAGGCCCTGCGCGAGTTCAATCGGCTGTGGTCGCGCCGCGTGCTGGGGCAGGGCGCCATCATTCTGCTGATAACCGACGGGCTGGAGCGTGACCAAATCGGCAATCTGGCAACGGAGATGGAGCGCCTGCACAAATCCTGCCGCAGGCTGATCTGGCTGAACCCCTTGCTGCGCTTCGACGGCTTCGAGGCGCGCGCTCAGGGCATTCGCGCCATGCTCCCCCATGTCGACGAATTTCGCCCGATCCACAATCTTGCCTCACTGGGCGATCTGGTCGCGTCTCTCGACCGGGGTGCGCATCACGCTACCGACCCGCGCCGCTGGCTTGTGTAGCCAAAAGCAGGGGTTGCCAGCAGGCGCTTGGTGTAGCCATATATAACGGTGCAAGGGAGGCGCTGTCATGGACAAGCCGGCGCAGATCGATGAGGCGCGCGATCCGCTAAGTATCGCGGAACACTGGATTGAAGACGGAAGAGCGGTCGCGATCGCCACCGTGGTGGAAACCTGGGGTTCCGCGCCTCGGCCGGCGGGGAGCCATCTGGTCATCGATGAAGAGGGCAATTTCCACGGCTCCGTTTCCGGCGGTTGCGTGGAAGGTGCTGTGGTGACGGAGGCCATGGATGTGCTCAGTACCGGCGAGCCGAGGATGCTGGAGTTCGGCGTGGCCGACGAGACGGCATGGCGGGTCGGCCTTTCCTGCGGCGGGCGCATCAAGGTCTATGTGGAGCGGTTGTCCTGAGCCATGGACGCGGGGCTGCTCAAGCAATTGAATGCAGAGCGTCGGGCGCGCCGCGCCGCCATACTGGTCACTGACCTTGAAGGCGGTGCGGACCGACTGATCCGGGAAGGCGACGAGGTAGAAGGCGAGCTTGGTGAAGCCGTCGCCCGGGCTTTCCGCAGCGGGCGGTCCGTAGCAGTCGAGGCCGACGGCAGGAAGCTGTTCCTGAACGCCCATTTGCCGAGCCCGCGCCTGGTAGTCATCGGGGCCGTTCATATCAGCCAGGCGCTTGCGCCGATGGCCAGTCTGGCAGGCTACCCAGTGGAGATCGTGGACCCTCGCACGGCCTTCGCCACTGCCGAGCGCTTTCCCGGCGTGGCGCTTCATGCGCAATGGCCGCAGGATGTTTTGGAGCGACAGCCGCTGGACCGCTTTACGGCACTTGCCGCGGTCACTCACGACCCCAAGATCGATGATTTTGCACTGAAAGCCGCGCTGGACGCAGATTGCTTCTATGTAGGCGCCCTTGGCAGCCGCAAGACGCATGCGAAGAGGGTGGAGCGGCTGCTTGCTCTGGGGGCGACGAGTGCCCAGATCGAGCGCATTCACGCGCCAATCGGGCTGGAGATCGGCGCGGCGAGCCCGTCGGAGATTGCGGTAGCTGTTCTGGCGCAGGTCATTTTGGCCTTCCGCTCGCGCGGGCGGGAGGCGAGGGGAGAGGCGGCGTGAAATTCGGACCGGTTTCGCTGGACGAAGCCGAAGGGGCAATTCTGGCGCATTCAACTGTGGTTGGCGGCCGCCGCTTCCGCAAGGCGCATCGGCTGTCTGCGGATGACATTGAGGCTTTCCGCGCCGCGGGGGTCAGGGAAATCGTCGTCGCCAGACTGGCTGACGATGACGTGGAAGAAAATGAGGCCGCCACCAGAATCGCCGGTGCGCTGCGCTTTTCCGGCATCGAGGCTCGGCCCGCGGCCACCGGCAGGGTAAATCTGCATGCCACGCTCTCGGGGATATTCACTGTCGATCGGCCGCTGATCGACGCCATGAATCTGGTCGATCCGGATATAACGATCGCCACCATGCCGCCCTTCTCTCCAATGGTGGAAGGACAGATGGTGGCGACGATCAAGATCATTCCCTTCGCCGTACGCGAAGACGTGCTGCAGCGGGTGTTATCGCTGGCGGCAGGACGCGAAGCTTTCCGCATGCATGCCTATCGGCCCATGCGAGTCGGGGTGGTGCAGACGGTCCTGCCCTCGATCAAAGGCAGCGTCCTCGACAAGACGTTGCATGTCACCGAAGAACGGCTGAGCCGCACCGGCAGCACGATTGCGGCTGAAATCCGCACGCCCCATGCGGCGCCAGACGTGGCCAGCGCCATTGAGAAGCTGGCTCGCGACAGCGACATGGTGCTGATTTTCGGCGCATCCGCGATGAGCGATCCGGATGAAGATGTCATTCCGGCGGCTATCCGGGGTTCGGGCGGTACGGTCTTTCGTGCGGGAATGCCGGTCGATCCGGGCAATCTCTTCGTCCTCGGCGAGCGGGAGGGAAAGCCGGTATTGGGC
Source organism: Pseudomonadota bacterium (assembly GCA_003242525.1). GTDB lineage: Bacteria > Pseudomonadota > Alphaproteobacteria > Rhizobiales > Rhizobiaceae > Mesorhizobium. The sequence continues at coordinate 6,547 of QGUU01000124.1, forward strand.
GCTCCAGGCTGCGCACGCAGCCCGAAGCTGAACGGCTTCGACTGGGTGCTGGACCGGCTGCTCTCCGGGATTCCAGTCACGCGGGAAGACATAGCCGGCATGGGCGTCGGCGGCCTGCTGATGGAAATACCGACGAGGCCGCAGCCGCGCGAGGTCTTGCCGGCGAACAATGGCCTCGACGTCCACGCCGTACTGCTCGCCGCGGGCCGGTCAAGCCGCATGGGCGGCCCCAACAAGCTGCTGGCGCTTTTCGAAGGCAAGCCGCTCGTTCGGCGCGTGGCCGAGCGCGTGCTGGAATCTTCCGTTGCCGGGCTGGTCGCGGTGACCGGCCATCAGCGTGAGCGCATAGAAGCCGCCCTTGCCGGTCTGAACCTGACGCTCGTTCACAATCCCGATTTCGCCGAGGGGCTATCGACATCGCTGAAGGCCGGCGTTGCGGCGCTTCCCGCGGGAGCTTCTGGCGCATTGATCGTTCTTGGGGACATGCCCGAGGCCTCTCCCGCCGATTTCGACCGGCTGGCAGATGCCTTCCGCAAGGCGGAGGGCCGGGCAGTGGTGCGCGCCACCGCGTGTCTCTTATACACATCCCCGACCCAACGAACGGG
>QGUU01000606.1 GCA_003242525.1 Pseudomonadota bacterium
CCGCCTTCGCCAGGAATACGAGAGTGCCGGACCATTAACGACGCCCGAGCTTCGCGTCATCATCGTATTCTCGACGGTCGCATGCGCATGGATATTCCGCCCGCTGCTGGTGGAGATTCCCGGTTTGTCGCACCTCAGCGACCCGGGGATCGCGATCGCGGGCGCGATTGCCTTGTTCCTTCTCCCGGCAGGCAAGAATCACAACGGCGTGCGCCTGCTGGACTGGCAATCCGCACAGAAACTTCCCTGGGGCGTGATCCTGTTGTTCGGCGGCGGCTTGAGTCTTGCCGCGGCAATCAGTGCGACCGGGCTGGCGGCATGGATCGGGGCGAACCTCACGATCGGGGCAGGTTCACTCGCCTTGCTCCTGATTTCCGTCGTCGTGCTGGCCGCTTTAATGACCGAGCTGACCAGCAATACGGCCACGATGGCAACGCTCGCGCCGGTACTCGGCGCGGTGGCTGTTGCGGCGGGGTATGACCCGAGATTGATCATTCTGCCGGCTGCGCTGGCGGTCAATTGCGCGTTCATGCTGCCGGTCGCGACGCCGCCGAACGCGATCGTGTTTTCGTCCGGTCACCTGACGGTTCCGCATATGGTTAGAGCGGGCATTCGACTCAATGTCGTCGCCATCGTCGTGATATCGGCCGTCGCCTGCCTAGTCGGCCCGACCCTGGCCGGTGCCGGGCAACCGTCCGGCTCCACCATCAATTCTCTGGATCTCAGTCCTGACGGTACCCGGCTAGCAGTAACGTCCCGTGCTGGTTTCTGTTGCGTACTGGACCTAGACTCCGCAGGGGAGAACCCGTTCGCCATTGGGGATGGTGCTAAGCAAGAGCAGTGGAGGTGGCTGTTCTGGAAAGGGGAAGAGCGGCCGCTGCGGTGCTAGCGCCTAGAGTGCCATGTGCTCGGCAACTCTTTTGGTTTCGGTAGAGCACAAAGGGGACAGATTTATTTTTCCCTTCAGCTTGCATTTCGGGGTCGGCCTCGGTCGCTTGGAAGGATGCCGAGAAATAAATCTGTCCCTGGCGACTCCTCGTTGGGACACTTCTCTGTTATCAGTAAAGCCGCACCGTGAACTGAAAGCAGCAGCGCGACAAGGCGCCTGAACGGAAGCGCGTGCTCCGTTCGTCGCACTCAACCGCAGATCGTCCGCTTCCGCTGCAGCTCGTCGCACACGTCTCGCTCTCCCATGCGAGCCAAGGGACAGTGCGCCCGAATCGCCGTTGGCGCGGCGCGCTCGGCGATCCGGCTCGGCTAGGGATTGGTGCTTGCAACCGTGCAGCACCTAGAAAACAGCTGGAGCCGTTGGAGCCCAACGCGGCTCATGAGTAGCGTCAAGAGGCACAGCGACGACCTTTTCGTTGCGGCTGCGCCTCCAACACCGCCGTTAGATACCTTCGAGCGGTAACGTACAAGAAAAAGGGAAATCATCAATGCGTTCTCTATCAGGCTCGCCAAACTTTTACGCCAGAATTGCCGGATTTTCGTATCTCTTGATCATCGCCTTTGGCCTTACTGGGCAACTACTTATCAGAGACACGTTGATTGTCTATGGCGATGCAGCCTTGACGGTCAGCAATATTCTTGACGCCGAAACAATTTGGCGGCTCGGCATTACCGGCGATGTGCTTATGCATGCGCTGGACATCCCCGTCATGGTCATTCTCTATCTCCTGCTGAAGCAGGTTCATAAGCCATTGGCTCTAGTCTCAGTCGCTTTCAATTTGGCGCAAACGGCCGTGCTTGTCGCCAACAAACTGGTGCTGCTGGTACCGCTGATACTGATGGATAGTGCGGAGTATGTCGCGGCCTTTAGCATGGACCAAGTTCATGCACAGGTGATGCTACTGGCGGATTTGCATAATTACGGCTTTGGACTTGGTTTGATTTTCTTTGGTTGTGCCTGCATCGGTTATGGGTTGCTTGTTTTCAAGTCGAACTATTTCCCG
>QGUU01000125.1 GCA_003242525.1 Pseudomonadota bacterium
GGACTGCGCTGGGTCGCCTATGCGGGCTTCGGCTTCGAACTCTTCATCATCTACGCGGTCACCATGCACACGATGCTCGGCACTGCCGGCTTCTTCCTGGTTGCCGCCATCATCTTTGGTCTGCTTGCCGCTTTCATCATCAGAGTCGAGAAACGGATCGGGCCCGGCGATATCGAGGAGGCAGCGCGCCCATGAGCGGAAAACGGCTGATGGCCGCCGCATTGGCGGTCGCATTGTTGCAGACAGGCTTTCTTGGCTGGATCATTGCGGGGCGGGCAGCGGTGCTGCGGAGCGGCACGGAAGTCCTGCTGAAGGTGGAGCCAGTCGACCCTCGTGACTTGCTGCGCGGCGATTATGTCCGTCTGAGCTACGAAATTTCCCGCATTCCGGTCAGCATGATCGAAAATCTTCCGACGCAGGGGAGTTCGGGGGCACGGACATTGATTGTGCGGCTGGCCGAGGGGGGAGACGGCTACTGGCACCCCAGGACGGCCTGGCTCGATGCCGCGCCGGCTCCCGCGGGGCCCGGTGAGGTCGACATTGCCGGCCAGATGGCTGAAGGTCGGAATCTTGCCGATCCTGGCGCGTCGGTCTCACCCCGCTATGGTATAGAGAGATATTATGTGCCAGAGGGCGAGGGGCTGGCGATCGAAAGAGATATGAGGCTGCGCGACTTTGCGGTGAAAGTCGCGGTGGCAAGGAGTGGTCGGGCGCAGATCAAGGCATTGCTGGACGGTGACACAACGCTGTTCGAGGAGCCGCTATATTAACAGCAGCCCGTAAAAGGTGGCGCCCCCCTGCACATTGACAGATCCGTGCCTACATGGGATTGGCGAGCCTCGTGCGGATGTGGCGGAATTGGTAGACGCCCTGGATTTAGGTTCCAGTGCCGAAAGGCGTGGGGGTTCGAGTCCCTTCATCCGCACCAGTTCGGTTTTCCCGCTTCCTGGGCTCGCTTGCAGAGAGCGAAGATGGTTGAAAAACCGGCACGCCTGTGACAAAAGGCGTGGCGAATTTGACGGGATGCCACGATCCGCTTCTGCAGAATGTGATTGGGAAGTCGGAAAACCAAGGACTTGATCACTTTCTGGAGCGTATTTCGGAGACTATGAGCCGCGTGGCATCAGGTATCCGATCCCGCCCAAAGCCATCCTGGCCAAGACAGTTCGGCAGGCTGCAAACGGCGAACCCGTTTTGATGGCCTGATCGATTAAAGCAAAGGTTTGATATGCAGGTCACCGAAACGCTCAATTCCGGCCTCAAGCGCGAAATCAAGGTCACCGTACCGGCCGGCGACATGGAAGCCAGGTTGATGGCGAGGCTGACCGACGCGAGAAGCAAGGTCCGCATCAACGGCTTCCGTCCGGGCAAGGTACCGGTCCAGCACCTTCGCAAGGTCTACGGCAAGTCCTTCATGGCCGAGGTGGTGAACGAGATTCTCAACGATTCGCGCAGCATCATCACGGAGCGCGGCGAAAAGGCTGCCATGCAGCCTGAAATCGTCATGACCGAGGATGAGCAGGAAGCCGAAAGGATCCTGGCAGGCGGCGTCGATTTCGAATTCAAGCTGAGCTACGAGGTCATCCCGCCCATCGAGCTCAAGGATTTCGCGGACATCAAGGTGTCCCGGCCCGTCTATGACGTGCCGGAAAGCGAGATTGATGAGCAGGTGAAGCGCGTTGCGGAATCCACCCGCTCCTACGAGACCAAGGAAGGAAAGGCCGCCGAAGGCGACCGCGTGACGATCGACTATGTAGGCAAGATCGACGGCGAGGCTTTCGCCGGCGGGTCAGGCAATGATCAGTTGCTGGTGCTTGGTTCGAAGGAATTCATCCCCGGCTTCGAGGAGCAACTGGTCGGCCTGAAGGCGGGCGACGAGAAGCAGATCACCGTTACCTTCCCGAAAGACTACCAGGCAGCGCACCTGGCAGGCAAGGAAGCGACGTTCGACGTGACCGTGAAGGAGGTCTCCGCACCCGGTCCGCTGGAGATCAATGACGAGACCGCGAAGGCACTAGGCCTTGAATCGCTTGAACGGCTGCGCGAGATCGTCAAGGGGCAGTTGGAGAGCCAGTACGGTTCGATGACGCGCCAGAAGGTGAAGCGCCAGCTCCTTGACCAGCTTGATGCGGATTACCAGTTCGAGGCGCCGTCAAAGCTTGTTGAGGCCGAGTTCAACAACATCTGGGCCCAGGTAAATCGGGATTTGCAGGCCGCCGGCCGCACATTTGCCGATGAAGATACCACCGAGGAGGAGGCCCGCGCCGAATATCAGCGCCTCGCCGAACGCCGCGTGAGGCTGGGCCTCGTGCTTGCCGAGATTGGCGAGAAGGCTGGCGTTACCGTAACCGATGAGGAATTGCAGCGAGCCCTGTTCGAGCAGGTCCGCCGCTTCCCGGCCAGCCAGCAGCAGGAAGTGTTCGAGTTCTACCGGTCCAATCCGGAATCTCTGCACGCCCTGCGGGCTCCCATATTCGAGGAGAAAGTGGTCGATCACCTCCTGGGCCAGATCTCGGTCACCGACAAGAAGGTGAGCAAGGAAGAACTGATGGCCGAGGACGAGGAGGTCGAAACCAAGCCGGCGAAGAAGGCTTCAGAGAAGAAGGCTGCTGACAAGAAGTCCGAAAAGGCTGAATCTGGCCAGGAGCCGAAGAAAAAGGCTGCTCCGAAGAGGAAGGCCGCCTCCAAGGAAGGCGAGTAACAAGGAAGGCGAGTAATCGCACCGCACCAATCGGATGAAGGCCGCCCCTCAGGCGGCCTTTTTCGTTGCGTATTTCACGATGCCGACATTCAGATCAGCTGCAGTCCCTTCATCGAAGCGTGGCCGTTCTTGCCGATGATGATGTGGTCGTGAACGACGATGCCGAGCCGCTTGCCGGCTTCGATGATTTCCCTGGTCATCTCGATGTCGGCGCGTGAGGGCGTCGGATCGCCCGATGGGTGGTTGTGGACCAGTATGATGGCGGTGGCAGAGAGTTCCAGCGCTCGCCTGACCACCTCACGCGGATAGACCGGGGTATGGTCCACCGTGCCGGTCTGTTGCACCTCGTCAGCAATAAGCGCGTTCTTCTTGTCAAGAAACAGAATTCGAAACTGCTCCCGTTCCTCGAACGCCATGGCCGCTCGGCAATAATCGATCACCTGCATCCAGGACGACAGCGTCTGCCGTCCCTTGATTTCGCTGCGCAGCATCCGTTGGGCAGCTGCGGCTATGACCTTGAGGTCAAGCGCCACAGCCGGGCCAACCCCCTTCACCTCGCGCAAAAGATGTTCGGGCGCGCCCAGCACCTGTGCCAGGGTCCCGAACCGGGCTAGCAGTGCCTTGGCCACGGGCTTTGTATCGGCGCGCGGAATGAGCCTGAACAGCAGAAGCTCGAGAAGTTCATAGTCGGGCAGAGCTTCGTGGCCGGCGGTGGCAAACCGCTCCCGCAGCCTGTCGCGATGGCCCAGATAGTGCGGCTTTTCTCGGCTGGGAGCCTGTTTTTCAAGCGGCCGCAGTGGCTGCTCCCCGAAAAATCCTCGCTCGCTTCGCCTGTCGCTGTCCACGCCGCCGACTCCCTTTCGGCCGATCATAGTTCATATTCAGCGGGTCTCGAAAAGCCTCCGCCGGCCATTCTCAACAGCCGGCGAGCGGTGCGAATGCTCAGGCGAGGCCGGGCCGATCCAGCCCGGCAGGGGAAAGTGTGAAAATCTCGCAGCCCGTGTCGGTGACGCCGACAGTATGTTCGTACTGTGCGGAAAGCGAGCGGTCCCGTGTCACGGCGGTCCATCCGTCGGAGAGCACCTTCACATGCGGCCGGCCGAGATTGATCATTGGCTCTATGGTGAAAATCATTCCGGGGCGCATCTCGACGCCTTCGGTGGCATTCCCGTAGTGCAGGATGTTCGGCGCGTCGTGGAACAGTAGCCCCACGCCATGTCCGCAGAAATCGCGGACGACGGAGCAACGTTCGCCTTCCGCGTAGCTCTGGATGGCGGCACCTATGGCGCCGGTGCGGGCGCCGGGCTTCACCGCCGCAATGCCGCGCATCAGGCATTCATGCGTAACCTCCAGCAACCGCTCCGCGGCACGCTTGATCTGGCCGACGGGATACATCCGGCTGGAATCGCCGTGCCAACCGTCGAGAATGTAGGTCACGTCGATGTTGACAATGTCACCCTCGCGCAACGGCTTGTCGTCCGGGATGCCATGGCAGACGACATGGTTGATGGAGGTGCAGGAGGATTTTGTGTAGCCGCGATAATTCAGAGTCGCGGGCAGCGCGCCGTGATCCATTCCGAACTCGAAGACGAAACGGTCAATGGCGTTGGTGGTAACGCCCGGCCGCACGATCGCGGCAAGCTCGTCGAGGCAGCGGGCCGTCAGGTTGCAGGCCTTGCGCATGCCGGCAAAGCCTTCCTCGCCGTAAAGACGAATCTGACCCGTATTGCGAAGCGGGGCCGTGGCGGCGTCGAGATAGGTAACCATGAAGACGTTGAACCGTTGAACGTCCCTCATGTGACACCGAAAGCCGCGATCTTCAACCCGTCATGTGCGTGAAGGGGGCCCGGCCGCAGGGATGGCAGACTTCGTGTTCGGCCTAGCCCGGTATGCCTCGAAAGGCCCGGCAGGGCCTTTAACCTACTCCGCAACCTTTCCAAGTCCTCCACGTTGCCGCCGCAAAGGGGTGACAGGAGCAGGTTGATGCACGCCCATCATTTCGCTGTCCCGGTGAGGCTGAATCCGGGACCTGAACTGCCGGTCGAGGAAATCTATAGCGTCGAACAGGCGCTCGATGTGCTCGCACAATGGCCTGCCGACAAGCAGGGCAGGCTTTACGAAAAGGCATTCAACGCCTGCTTCGGCGCGAGCCTTGAGGTGGTGCCGACGGAAGAGGCATGCCGTGCCTTTGCAGCCTTTTGCCGGGTGAGCGGCATCATGGCGAGAGACATGATGCCGCCAAAAAGACGGAAAACGCGTCGCCTTATGTAGTCGAACCGCCCTGGGATTTGGGCCCGTCCAATTCAAACGGTGTATCGACGGCGAGTCGAAAAGGCCCCGCCAATGAGCGGGGCCTTCCTGATTCAGGGTGGTGCGAACTGGCTCAGAAGAAGCCTTTTCTCTGCCACCAACCAACACGCTTGGGCTTATCTTCGACCGGCTCGGGTGCCGGGTCGTCGGCCGCAGGCGCAGCTACGTTCGACGCTGCTTCCTCGGCTGCATGTTGAGCGTCAACTGCAGAAGGTTCGGCAGCGTCCGCAGCCGCGCCATTGGCGGTAATCTTGCGCGCTGCCCGTTTCTTCTTTTCAGGCTCCGCCTCGGGCGTGGCTACGGACGATGCGTCAGCCAAATCCGGACCAGCTTCTGCAGGCTCGGCCTGGGTTTCTGCCGCCTTGCCTGCCTCGGTGGCGCTGTTATCCTCGGTCTTCCTGGCCTTTACGCTGCGCCGCCGCTTCGGTTTTTCCGCGAGCGCCTCTTCGGCCGCCTCTTCGCTCACAACCGAAGGCTCCATAGTTTCCGAAGACGCGGTCTCCTCGGCCACCTCGGACACAGCTTCTGTCGCGGTTTCCTCCTCGTCGCTCGCATGCGCTTCGGCGTTGACGGCCTCATCACCTTCGCGGCGGTTGCGCTTGCCACCTCGCTTGCCGCGGCGGCGCTTCTTCGCCGAGCTTCCTTCGCTCGCCTGATCGGTGGCCGCGAGTTCGCCGACATCCGGTTTGGAGGTCTCTGTCACATCGCTGTCTGACTCATCGCCGGCGGTGTCGTGGTCCGAGACGCCCTGCGTGGCTTCAGCCTCGGACGAGGCTTCCGATTCTTCGGAGTCGTCGTGACCGGATTGCGCAGCAATCGATTCCTGATCGCGGTCACGTCCGCCACGGCGACGCCTGCGGCGCCGACGCTTGCGCTGGCCCTCACTCTCCTTGCGATCAAGGTCATGCGCTTCGGCCTGATCCTCCTGGATGTCCTCCTCTTCGACCTCTGCATCCGCCTCTTCGGCCTCGATATAGGCTTGTGGCCGGCTTTCGACGAAACCTTCCGGCTTCTCGGCGAGTGCACCGCGGGCGATGGCGTAGTGCTGGGTTCCAAGTGAATCGTCCGCCTCGATCGTGATGTTCACGCCGAAACGCCGCTCCAGGTCCACCAGGGTGGACCGCTTGTGGTTGAGTACATAGAGCGCAGTAGTCGGAGTGGTGCGCACGATGATGTGGTTGCGAGAATCCTTCAGAAGGAATTCCTCCACCGCGCGCACCACCATAAGTGCAACCGAGGAATCGGAACGCACATGGCCGGTGCCGCCACAGTGCGGGCAAGGCTTCGTGGTCGATTCCAGCACGGAGGAACGGATACGCTGCCGGCTCATCTCCAGCAGGCCGAAATGGGAAATCCGGCCCACCTGGATGCGGGCGCGATCATTCTTCAGGCATTCCTTGAGCTTCTTCTCGACAGCCCGGTTGTTCCGGTTTTCCTCCATGTCGATGAAGTCGATGACGATCAGGCCGGCAAGGTCCCGCAGGCGCAACTGGCGTGCAATTTCCTCGGCCGCTTCCAGGTTCGTCTGCAGCGCGGTTTCCTCGATTGAGTGCTCGCGTGTCGAGCGACCGGAATTGACATCGATCGAAACCAGGGCTTCGGTCTGATTGATGATGAGATAACCGCCGCTCTTCAGCGTCACCTGCGGCTGCAGCATCTTGTCGAGCTGGGCCTCGATGCCGTTGCGCGCGAAAATCGGCGTTGCCTCGCGATAGGGCTGGACCACCTTTGCGTGGCTGGGCATCAGCATGCGCATGAAGTCCTTGGCCTCGCGATAACCTTCCTCGCCCGCGACGAGGATCTGGTCGATGTCCTTGTTGTAGAGGTCGCGAACCGAACGCTTAATGAGCGAACCTTCCTCATAGACGAGGGCAGGGGCCGTGGATTGCAGCGTGAGATTGCGCACATTCTCCCACAACCGCATCAAATATTCATAATCCCGCTTGATCTCGGCCTTGGTGCGGCTTTCGCCCGCGGTGCGCAGGATGACGCCCATCCCCTTGGGCACGTCGAGTTCCGCGACCACTTCCTTGAGGCGCTTGCGGTCCTGGGGATTGGTGATCTTGCGGGAGATTCCGCCACCGCGCGGCGTGTTGGGCATGAGCACCGAATAGCGG
>QGUU01000126.1 GCA_003242525.1 Pseudomonadota bacterium
GGATTTGTATAAAAGACAGGGCTGATAATGTTCGGCCCAATGACGGCCGGCTCCTGGATCTATATCGGCAGCCAGGGCATTGTGCAGGGCACCTACGAGACGTTTGTCGAGGCGGGGCGCCAGCACTACCACGGCGATCTCAAGGGCAGATGGATTCTTACCGCGGGTCTCGGCGGGATGGGTGGCGCGCAGCCGCTGGCGGCGGTGATGGCCGGGGCCTGCTGCCTCGCCATCGAATGCAATCCCGACTCGATCGATTTCCGCCTGCGTACTCGCTATCTCGACGAAAGGGCGGACACGCTGGACGAGGCGATGGCAATGATCGAGCGTTGGACCAAGGCTGGCGAAGCCAGGTCGGTAGGCCTGCTCGGCAATGCGGCGGAGATCGTTCCGGAGATGTTTCGCCGTGGCATCCGACCGGACATCGTCACCGACCAGACCTCAGCGCACGATCCCGTCAACGGCTATCTGCCGAAGGGTTGGACACTCGCCGAATGGCGCGAGAAACGGGCTAGCGATCCAAAGGCCGTGGAAAAGGCTGCACGCGCCTCTATGCGCGAGCATGTCGAGGCGATGGTGGCATTCTGGAACGCCGGCGTGCCGACGCTCGACTATGGCAACAACATCCGACAGGTCGCCAAGGAGGAGGGGCTGGAGAATGCCTTCGCCTTCCCGGGCTTCGTGCCGGCCTATATCCGCCCGCTCTTTTGCCGAGGCATCGGCCCGTTCCGCTGGGCGGCGCTCTCTGGCGATCCGGAAGATATCTACAGAACCGACGCGAAGGTGAAGGAACTGACGCCGGGCAATCACCATCTGCATAAATGGCTCGACATGGCGCGAGAACGCATCGCGTTCCAGGGTCTTCCGGCTCGTATCTGCTGGGTCGGTCTGGGCGACCGCCATCGTCTCGGCCTCGCCTTCAACGAGATGGTGGCCAAGGGAGAGCTGAAGGCGCCTGTAGTGATCGGCCGGGATCATCTCGATTCGGGCTCGGTTGCTTCGCCCAACCGCGAGACGGAAGCGATGCAGGACGGCTCCGATGCCGTATCCGACTGGCCGCTGCTCAACGCGCTGCTGAACACGGCTTCCGGAGCTACCTGGGTTTCGCTGCACCATGGCGGCGGGGTTGGGATGGGCTTCTCGCAGCATGCCGGCATGGTGATTGTATGCGACGGCAGCGAGGATGCGGCGCGCCGTATCGAGCGCGTGTTGTGGAATGACCCCGCAACCGGCGTCATGCGTCATGCCGATGCCGGCTACGAGATTGCCGTTCAGTGCGCAAAGGAGCATCAGCTCAATCTGCCTGGCATTCTAGGGTGAGCCGACCTAAGAGGCAGCAGCGTCTTTCGTGTTACTGCCACGGCGCACCCAGCCGGCGCGATGACCTGACTTTCGCCGGGACTGAGTATCCTGCGCCCATTTGCGCGACTGGACGGCTGTCCAGCGTTGTCGCAGGCCGTTGAAAAACGCCATGACGGTCCCCATACCGTCATGACAAAACCCGAATTGTGCCCTTCGACCGCCCGGTGCTTGCGCCGCTATCCGAGCTTGTCGGAAAGGGCTTGGCTGCTATTGTTTATTGAGAGATGGATCGCTTCTTGCAACCAGTCCCCACCAATGCAGATACAATCAGCTCGGACTCCGAACCGGGTTACAGCTTCCATGCTGCTGCCCACTCCTCCCACATGGATAGTTCCGGTATGGGGCGCCAATGAACATTCAAGTCAGCCCCCGTATTACTGAAGACGCCACCGCAGCCAGGTCGGTTGGAATGCAGGAGCCCATTCGCGCCGCTTACCTGTCGGAAGACAGGCTGCGGGCGCTTGGCGAAAGCCTGGCACGCGGTGACGTGCGCGAACTGCATGGATTGCAGTCCCTCGATTTCAAGAAACGTATCCTGGAAAATGGGAGGAAGATCAGGGAGGTCTACCGCTCGATCAACGCCGCACAGGGCAAGGGGGAGGCGATAACCCCGGCGGCACAATGGCTCCTGGACAACAACTACGTCGTCGAGGAAGCGATCTACCAGATCAAGCGCGATTTGCCGCGCCGCTTCTACGGTCAACTACCGACCATGCAGCTGGTGGACGGAACCCGTGTGCCTCGGGCGCTGGCACTTGCGTGGGCCTATGTGGCGCATTGCGACAGCTCGATTTCGGCCGGCATGTTCAAGGCCATCGTCGAAGGCTTTCAGTCGGTCGAGCCGCTGAAAATCGGCGAACTCTGGGCATTGCCTTCACTCTTGCGCTTCGTCCTGGTCGAGAATCTGCGACGACTGGCGGTTCGCGTTGCCGGTTCGCGCGACATGCGCATGATCGCCAACGAAGTCGCTGACAAGGTGCTGGCCGAACGCAAGGACGATGATGCGGCCATTCTCGCGTCCTATGCCGAACACGCCAGGGACACGACCTTCGCAACGCAGCTTCTCTACCGGCTGCGCGACGGTTCGCACAATGCCGGGAAGGCCCTCGAATGGCTTGAAATGGAACTCGAGCGTGCCGGTACCGATGCGGAAGAAATCATCCTCGCCGAGCACCGGACGTTGTCGAGCGGCAACGTCACGACGGGTAACATCATCCGTGGGCTCCGCCTCATCGACGACATCGACTGGACGGTGTGGTTCGAGGAAGTCAGCCGCATCGACTCTCTGCTACGCGAGCGGACCAATTTTGCGGCCCTGGATTTTGCGTCGCGCGATCAGTATCGCACCGAAATCGAGGAATTGGCCAAACGGTCGGGCCAGACTGAATACGCCGTAGCCGAAAAGGCGATGGAACTGGCCGGCAGCGCGGCGCGCGCAGACGCCCATCCGGGCGAACAGGCGCAAGGGCCGGCGGCCGAAGCCGTTGACGTCGGGTTCTTCCTCGTCGGCCCGCGCCGTCCCGAACTGGAAAAGGCAATCGGCTACAAGCCGGGCATTGCCGTGCGCGCCAAGAGAGCCTTCCGCAATACGGGCTGGCTGGGCATCGTGCTGCCAGTCTTTGCCTTGACCGCACTGCTTCTGTGGATGGCTGGCAACGCTCTCATGGCGCTCGGGCTTTCAGGCTCCGCCATTGCGCTCATGCTGCTGCTGTTTTCCGTTCCGGCAAGCGAGGGTGCGCTGGGCTTCTTCAACACGGTCGTGCTGCTATTTCTCAAGCCGACACGACTGGTGGGCTATGAATACAAGGATGGCCTTCCCGCCTCCGCCCGGACATTGGTGGTGGTCCCTTCGCTGATCGGCTCGCGCGACGACGTCGAGGAGAATATCCGCAACATCGAGGTGCACTACCTCGCCAATACGTCGGAGGAACTCTATTTCGCCCTGCTGTCGGATTGGCCCGACAGCAAGGTGGAAATCGATGCAAACGATACGGAGATACTGGAATACGCGCGTGAGCAGATCGCCAGGCTGAACGAGCGTTATCCGTCGGGAGGTCCCGTTCCGCGTTTCCACCTGCTGCACCGTCACCGGCTCTACAATCCTGCGCAGGGTTGCTGGATGGGCTGGGAGCGCAAGCGCGGAAAGCTGCACGAGCTCAATCTCCTCCTGCGCGGCGACAGCGACACCACCTTCCTGCCGCTCGATGCTCCACTGCCGGAGAATGTCGTTCACGTGATGACTCTCGATGCCGACACGCGCACCACTCGTGACGCGATCACGCGGCTGGTCGGCAAGATGATGCATCCCCTGAACCGGCCGCAATTCGATCGCACCAAGGGCAGGGTTACGAGCGGTTACGCGATCCTTCAGCCCCGCATAACGCCTTCGCTTACGACCGGCGACGAAGCGTCGTTCTTCCAACGGGTCTTTTCGGCCAATCGGGGGCTCGATCCCTATGTCTTCGCCGTATCGGATCTCTATCAGGACGTGTTTGGTGACGGCTCCTTCACAGGCAAGGGCCTTTATCACATCGATGCCTTCGAGACGGCGCTGAAGGGTCGCATCGAGGAAAATGCGGTGCTGAGCCATGATCTGCTGGAAGGCGCGTTGGCTCGCTCGGCCCTCGTCACGGACGTGGAACTGGTTGAAGACTACCCCACCCGCTACGCCGTGGATGCATCCCGGCAGCACCGCTGGGCGCGCGGCGACTGGCAGTTGCTTCCCTTCATCCTCGATCCGCGCTCGGGCGTTCCGGCGCTGTCGCGCTGGAAAATGGTCGACAATCTGCGACGTTCGCTGACCCCGATTTTCTGGGTGATGGCGTCGGTCGCAGGCTGGACCCTGCTGCCCTTCACGCAGGCCGCGCAATGGCAGGCGCTGCTGATCCTCTCCCTTTTCATGGCACCGACCTTCGACGTGGTGAACGCCATCATCCCCAAGAATTTGGAGGCGACGGCACGGGGTCATTTTTCCGCCTTCGCGCGCGATGCCGTGTTCGGGAGCGCTATGGTTGCGCTGAAGGTGGTGCTGATGGCGCATGTGGCATGGATGATGGCGGATGCCATCGGGCGCACGCTCTACCGCCTGCTCATCAGCCGCAAGAACCTTCTGGAATGGCGAACCGCCTCGCAGGCGCAAAAGGGCAGCAGCAACGATCTGTCCTTCTACTACCGCCTGATGTACGGCGCGCTCCTGATAGCAATCGTGGGATTGGCGATCCCGGTCATGGTCGATTCAACCGGGGCGTTCGTTGCCTTCTTCTTTGCCCTTTTCTGGATCGGATCGCCGGCCTTCGCCTGGCTCATAAGCCGCTCCGCCGAGACTGAGGACCGGCTGCATCTGTCGCCGCAGGACATGCGGGCCCTTCGGATTGCGGCGCGCAGGACCTGGCACTACTTCGAAACCTTCGTCACCGAGGAACATCACCATCTGCCGCCGGACAACTTTCAGGAAACCCCGGCGCCGGTCGTAGCTCCGCGCACGTCTCCGACGAATGTCGGCGTCTACCTGCTTTCGGTCGTCTCGGCGCGGGACTTCGGGTGGATCAGCCTGGCGGAAGCCGTCCAGCGGATCGAGGCGACCTTATCGACGATCGAAACCCTGCCACGCGAACGCGGGCATATGTTCAACTGGTATGACACGAAGACCCTGAAGCCGCTCCATCCGCGCTACATTTCGGCAGTAGACAGCGGCAACCTCGCTGGCCATCTTGTCACCGTGGCGGCGGCTTGCGCGGAGTGGGCCGAGGCACCTTCCGTTCATCTGCAGGGAGACTTCGAAGGGATTCTCGACGCCGTCTCGGTGCTGGACGAGTGCCTCGATGAGTTGCCTGACGATCGCCGCCAGTTGCGGCCGCTGAGGCAAAGGTTGTCGGACCGGTTGGACGGAATGCGGCGCGCCGTCCGCACCATTCGCGCGCAGCCGGAAATGGCCTCCATCCGCACCATCAACCTTACCGTTCTTGCTGCGGAAATCCGCAAGCTCGCGGCTGCCATCCATACGGAAGTAGGCTCGGTGCGAAGCGAGGTGATTGTCGACTGGGCCGACCGGATAGAGGCTACCTGCGAGGCGCATATGCAGGACGCCCACAGCGACCACCAGGCTCTCCACGCATTGCGCTCGCGCCTGCTGGAACTGCGCGAGCGCGCGCGCAAATTCGCCTTCGAGATGGATTTTTCCTTTCTCATGCGGCCGGAAAGAAAGTTGCTGTCGATCGGCTACAGGGTGGAAGAACACCAGCTCGACGAGGCCTGCTACGACCTGCTTGCCTCCGAGGCCCGGCTCACCAGTCTCTTCGCCATTGCCAAGGGCGACCTGCCCACGGAGCATTGGTTCAAGCTTGGCCGGCCGATCGTCGAGATCGGCTTTCGCGGCGCACTCATGTCGTGGTCCGGCTCGATGTTCGAGTATCTGATGCCTCCTTTGGTCATGAAGGAGCCACATGGCTCGATACTCAACCAGACGAGCAATCTCGTCATCAAGCGGCAGATTCAGTATGGCCGCGAAAAGCGTGTCCCCTGGGGCATATCGGAGGCCGCCTACAATGCCCGGGACCGCGAGCTGACCTACCAGTACACCAATTTCGGCGTGCCGGGGCTCGGCCTGAAGCGTGGTCTTGGACAAAATATCGTTGTGGCGCCTTACGCCACCATTCTCGCGGCGCAATTCATGCCCCGGGAGGCGGTAGCCAACCTTCAGCGCCTTCGCGAGATTGGCGCGCTGGGGCGCTATGGCTATTACGATGCCGTTGACTTCACACCTCAGCGCGTGCCGGAAGGCGCCAACCATGCCGTCGTGGAGAGTTACTTCGCGCACCATTCCGGCATGTCGATTGCGGCCGTGGCTGACGCCGTGTTCGAGGGTCGGTTACGTGACCGGTTCCACAGCGATCCCGTGATCGAGTCGGCCGAATTGCTTTTGCAGGAGAAGGCCCCGCGGGAAATCCCGGCCGACACCGTCCGGACCGAGGCGGAAGACAGGACTTCCAAGGACGACACGGAAATTCTCAATCCCGATACCCGGGTCATTCTCGATCCGCTTCGTGCGCTCCGCTCCACCAGTGTCATGTCGAACGGCCATTATTCGATAATGGTGACGGCGACAGGTTCGGGGTACAGCCGCTGGGGGGAGATTGCCATCACCCGCTGGCAGCCCGATCCGACAGAAGACCGCATGGGCACCTTCATCTTCCTCCGCGATACGGAGACGGGTGAATGGTGGTCGGCTACGGCAGAGCCGCGCAGGATGCCCGGGGAAGTGACCCATACCCTGTTTTCCGACGACAAGGCGAGCTTCATCAAGACCGTCGGCAAATTACGATCCGAGGTCGAGTGCATCGTGGTGTCGGAGGGCAATGGCGAAGGCCGCCGCATCACCCTGTTCAATGATGGCGCGACGGATCGGCATATCGAGGTGACCTCTTTTGCCGAACTCGTTCTCGGGTCGGAGGCGGCGGACAACGCTCATCCGGCGTTTTCGAAGATGTTCGTGGAGACGGAAATCGCTCCCGACAACAGCGCCATCTTCGCGACTCGGCGCAAGCGCAGTGCCGGGGAGCCAGACGTGGCTCTCGCTCATTTCGTGACCGATCCTTCCAGCCTCGCCCGCGACACGGAAGCCGAAACCGACCGGCGGGCGTTCATTGGCCGGGGACGCGATATTTCACAGGCGGCTGCTTTCGATCCGGGCGCCCGGCTCGGCGGGTATGCTGGCTTCACGCTCGATCCCATCATCTCGCTGCGACGGCGGGTGCGCGTGC
>QGUU01000127.1 GCA_003242525.1 Pseudomonadota bacterium
AGAAGAATGCCTTCGCCGGATCGGTCATGGTTGCTGCCGCTTCCGGCGCCCGTTCCATTGCCACCACGTTCATTGCACGCTCCCCCCCAGATAGGCTTCCTGCACCCGAGGATCTTCCTTGATCTGGTGCGGCAAGCCAGAAGCGATGATGCGCCCCTGCGCAAGCACGGAGATCTTGTCGGCCAGAGAGAACACGACATGCATGTCGTGTTCGATGATGACCTTCGTCATGCCGCTCGACTTGATCTTCTTCAAAAGATCTATGGTCGTGTTGGTGTCATGTCGGCTCATGCCCGCGGTTGGCTCATCCAGCAAGAGCAGGCGCGGCCGCTGGATCAGGCACATCGCCAATTCCAGCCGGCGCTTGTCACCGCGCGACAGTGCGCCCGAGGTGTCGAAGCGCCGGGCGTAGAGGCCGACATCCTGGAGCAACTGTTCGGCCTCCTCGCGGATTTCGGTCTCCGAATCCACGCTGCGAAGCATGTTGACCCGAAAGGCGCCGTCCCTGCGGGCGAATGCAGGCGCCATGACATTGTGGAGCACCGGCAGATCAACGAAGATTTCCGGCGTCTGGAACACGCGCGAGATGCCCAGCTGGTTGATTTCGTGTGGAGCTTTGCCCGTCAGAACCTGGCCATCAAAGACCACCGCTCCGCTGGAGGGAGGAATGCGGCCGATGATGACGTTCAGCAGCGTCGACTTGCCCGCGCCATTCGGGCCGATGATGGCATGCGTCTTCCCTTCCTCGATCTGGAGATCGATGTCGGAGAGCGCGCGCAGGCCCCCGAAATTCTTGTGCACGTCGGCTGCATGAAGGATGATGTTAGGCTGCGTTGCCATGATGCTTTTCCCTATTCCGCCGGATGGGGATGAGGTTGCGCGCCCGAGCCTTTCAGGCGTCCGGTCAGCCAGCGTGCAAGGCGCTGGCTTCCCTCAACAAGGCCGCCCGGCAGGAACACTACGATCAGGACGAAGAGCAGGCCCAGCGTCAGATGCCATCCTTCGCCGACGAATTTGGAGAGAACGGCCACAACCACCTGCTCCAGGCCGTCTGGCAGGAAGGACAGGAAGCTGTGCAGTATGTTGGTGTTGATCGCAGAGAAGATGTTCTCGAAATATTTGATGAGCCATGCGCCGACTACCGGGCCGTACAGCGTACCCACCCCGCCCAGGATCGTCATGAGCACGACGTTGCCTGACTCGGTCCATTTCATTCTCTCGGCACCGGCCAAGGGATCGGTGACGGAAAGCAGCGCACCGGCCAGTCCGGCAAACATTCCCGAGATGACGAATGCGGCAAGCGTGTAAGGCTTGGTGTTGAAGCCGGTATAGCTCATCCGGGTCTGGTTCGACTTGATGCCGCGCAGCGCCAGTCCGAAGGGCGACCTGAAGATCAGCTGTGAAATATAGAACGAGACGATGAGCAGTACCGCGCAGATGTAGAAGCCGGTATAGCCGCTTATGGATCCTCCCAACAGCGTCGGATGCGGCAAGCCGTCCGTCGAAGCGCTGGCGCCAAACAATGCGTCGAGCACGCGTGGGTCGTTCTTGGCCAGCAGGAGGCCGGTCTCGCCATTCGTGATGGGCGTAAGCACGGAATATGCCAGGCTGTAGCACATCTGCGCAAAGGCAAGCGTCAGGATCGAGAAGTAGATTCCTGTCCGCCTCAGGCAGAAATACCCAATCACCAGCGCAAAGATGCCGGTCACAACCACGGCAAGCGCCATCGCCGGAAGGATGTCCATGGTGAGCAGCTTGAACGACCACACGGTGGTGTACGAGCCCACTCCGAGGAAGGCCGCATGGCCGAAGCTCAGATAGCCGGTCAGGCCGAACAGAATGTTGAACCCGATCGCGAAGATCGCATAGATCGCAAATTTCTGCATGAGCCCTGGATATGCCGCGCCGAAAGGCGCGAGCCATATCGGCATGGTCAGCACTATGGCCGCGAATATTGCCAGCTTGCTCAAGTCGGTTCGAGACAATGAGACCATGGGATCAGTTCTCCATGATTCCGCGACGGCCCATCAGTCCGCGAGGCCGCACAAGAAGAATGACAACCGCGACGAGGTAGATGACTACCTGGTCGATGCCCGGCACGAGCGACTTGACCTCCGTCATTGAAGCGAATGATTGCAGAATCCCCAGCAGGAAGCCTGCGGCCACGGCTCCGCCCAGCGAGCCCATTCCGCCGACAACGACCACGACGAAGCTGAGCACCAGGAAGTCCATCCCCAACTGGTAGTTGGGGGCCAGCAGCGGCGTGTACATGACGCCCGCAACGCCAGCCACTACGGCGGCCAGCCCGAAGACGATCGTGAACCGCCTGTCGATGTCGATGCCGAGGACACCGACCGTTTCACGATCGGCCATACCGGCCCGGACGACCATTCCGAACGTCGTGAACTGAAGAAACGCAAAGACCCCGCCGATGACGACCGCGGAGAAGGCCAGATAGACGATCCGCCACCATGGATAGGTCAGGGTATGCGGATCCATTCCGAGCCAAACCCCGATATCGGCGGCGCTGCGGAGGTCGGAAGGGATCGGCTGCGGGATCGGATTGGCTCCGAAAAAGCTCTTGACGATCTCCTGGAGCACAATGGCCAGGCCAAAGGTGACCAGGATCTGCTCGGCATGCGAACGCTTGTAGAAGTGCTTGATGATCCCGCGTTCCATCGCGATGCCGATCACAAGCATGGCGGGTACCGCAAGAAGAATGGAAATCGGAACGGAGTAGTCTACGAGAACGGCACCGAAATCGCCGAACCAGTTCTGGACGAGCGGCGTGCGCACCTCCACCGGCGTACCCCAAGGAGAAAGATTCTCCGGATCGATCGTCACCGTTTCGAGGGTGATCAGGTAACGGAATGTGACGGCACAGAAGCAGCCCAGCATGAAAAGGGCGCCATGCGCGAAGTTCACAACGCCGAGGGTACCGAATACGAGCGTCAGACCGAGGGCAATGAGCGCGTATGCGCCGCCCTTGTCCAGCCCATTGAGCAACTGAGCCAGAAACGCGTTCATAGATT
Source organism: Pseudomonadota bacterium (assembly GCA_003242525.1). Classification (GTDB taxonomy): domain Bacteria; phylum Pseudomonadota; class Alphaproteobacteria; order Rhizobiales; family Rhizobiaceae; genus Mesorhizobium. Next base: position 3,033 of record QGUU01000127.1, read on the forward strand.
CTTCCTTAGCTGAAGACGGTGCGCGCGGAGCTGGTCCCGGCCCGAAAGCCGGGACCTCGCCTTGTCAGCACTGATTGGGCTCGTACGGACCCAGCTCTCCGCCAAAGATGGACGGGTCGTAGGTGACCTTGTCCCGCGGCGTCTTACCGATCACGTTGAGCACATCGAACTTGCTCGACGGATTCTCGTTGCCGCGAACCACAAGCACCTCCTTGAAGCACTGGTGGTCGCTATCGCGATAAAGCGTCGGCCCGTTTCCGGCTCCGTCAAACTCAAATCCTTCCAGCGCCTTGATGACCTCGGGCGGATAGAAGGTCCCTGCCCTTTCCACCGCGTCGGCATACAGGATCGCCTGGACATAGCCGGTGTGGGACGACTGGGAGGGCGGAGCGCCATATTCTTCGCCGTAGGACTTTGTGAACGCCTTCGTTCCTTCGTCCTCAAGCGCCCAGTGCCAGTTTGACGTGCCGATGATGCCTTTCACCGCATCGCCGGCGCCGACAGCCATCAGCTCCGAGAACATCGGAACGATGATCTCGAAGTTCTTGCCATTGGCCTGGCGGTCGCGCAGTCCGAACTGGGTCGCCTGCGGCAGCGAGTTCACCATGTCGTGGCCATAGTGATTGAGAATGAGCACGTCGGCGCCGGAATTGAGAACAGGCGTGAGATATTGCGAGTAGTCTCCCAGGCCGAGGGGAGTGCGCACGGTGGCAACGGTTTCCCATCCCAGCGCCTCGGTCGCTGCCTTGATGGATTCTTCCTGCGTCCAGCCCCAGGTGTAGTCGGCAGTGAGGTGGTAGGCCCGGCGCTCAGTGCCGTATTCCTGGGCGAGGATGGGGGCGATCGCCACGCCGGACTGGTAAGCGTTGAAGAAATGCCTGAAACCGTAGCGGCGCTTGTCCTTGCCTGTCGTGTCGTTGGAATGCGTAAGGCCGGACATATAGATGACGCCCATTTCCTGGCAGAGACTCTGCTGGGCGATAGCCTCGGCCGACGTAACACAGCCACTGACCATGATGGCGCCGTCGCGCTCGATCATGCGCCGCGCGCCATCCCGGGCAACGTCGGTGTTCGTCTGCGTGTCACCGGTCACGTATTCGACCTTGCGCCCCAGAAGGCCATTCCCCTTCAGGGCAACGGGCTTGAGGGTGTTCAGGATACCGCCGTCGCCCTCGCCGTTAATATGCTTGACCGCAAGCTGGTAGCCCTTGAGCTGGTCCAGTCCCTCCTCGGTGTAAGAGCCGGTCTGCGGCACGTTGAAACCGAATACCACACGCCCCTTGGACGGGTCGTTGCAGAATTCCTCCGCCCATGCGCCCTTGGTAAAAACATAGGGCGCTCCCAACGTCACGAGCCCCGCCCCTGCACCCTTGAGGATGCCGCGTCTGGTCATGCGGAATTTGGTCATCTTCACTCTCCTCCACGATGGCAATAGCCTCACACAGGAGAGCCGAACCCAGTACAACTATGCAATAGCCCTTTGTAATATATATTTTTTTTTGTAATTTTCCTTTTTTTTGTAAAGCAACTATTGTAAATGTTTGTACAGGGAGGAGGCGATGCGCGCGCCAATCGGCATCCAGATCAGACGCAAACGGTTGGCGCTCGGCCTCTCCCAGGCCGCGTTGGCGAAGGCTGTCGGCATCTCGGCCACCTATCTCAATCTCATCGAGAACAACAAAAGAGCGATCGGCGGAAAGCTGCTCGTACGGATTAGCGAACGGCTGGGGCTGGATCTGGACCAATTGTCGGGCGTCACCGAATCCCGTTCCATCCAGGCCATCGAGGAACTTCTTGCCGACCCGGCAATGGCAGGGATCGAGATGGAGCCGGCGGCCATTCGGGATTTTGTGGCACGCTTTCCAGAAGCAGGGCTGGCTCTTACCCGGCTTTACCGGCTGTATCTGGACGCGAGCGCAAGCATCGACGTCTATAGCCACAGGCTTCGCTCGGATCCGCTTCTGTCTCAGATGCTGCATCAGGTCCTCAACAGGATTTCCGCCATTCGGTCCGGGGCTGAGATCCTCGACAAGGTGCCGGATCTCACGGATGCCGAGCAGAAGCGCTTCAGCGCCACGATCAGCCGGGAGAGCGAGGAACTGACAAGCACCGTAAGGAGCCTCGTCGACTACTTCGACAGAACCGCCTCGCTCGAACGACCCATTTCGCCGATGGCCAACCTGGACGAGGCCATCATCGCCCACCGAAATCATTTCCCCGGCCTCGAAGCGGCCGCCGATGAACTCAGGGCCGAACTGGCCGCCACCACCGTTCTGGAGGAAAAGGAACTCGAGCAGGCTCTATGGCGACGATTCGGCATTCGCTCGGTGCGACTGCCGGCAGGTTCCAACATTGTCGGTCAGTACCGCTACGAGCCGGACGAAGGCAGGCTCCTGTTTCGTGGGTCGGCGGCCCGCTCAACCCGAATCTTCCAGATGGCGCGGATATACGCCAGCAAGGCGGCTGCGCAAACGATCGAAGCGACAGTCGAGGAACTCAGGTTCAACTCGGAAGAGGCGCGCCGGATCGCCAGCAAGGCCCTCTCCTCCTACGTCGCTGGCGCCATGATGATGCCCTATGAACGCTTCCTGGCGGACGCGGAGGCATTGCGTTACGACATCGAGCTGTTGGCCCATGTGCATGGAGCCAGCTTCGAGCAGGCGGCCCACCGTCTGGTAACTCTCCGGCGGAAGGGCGCAGAAGGGGTTCCTTTCGGTTTCCTGCGCAGCGACCGGGCCGGGCGCTTGACCAAGCGATTTCCCCTGCCCGGGCTAGCCTTGCCGCTTTCCGGACATGGCTGCGTTCTATGGCCAATCTTCCGGGCTTTCGGCAGCACCGATCTTGTCAGGCAGGTTGCGGAGTTTCCCGGCGGGGAGCGCTTCCTTCTGATTGCAAAGGCCGTTTCCAAGCAAATGCCGAGCTACCGCGAGGAGGCACCGGCCTATTCGATCATGCTGGCATGCGACCTGGTGCATGCCGACCGCACCGTCTATTCGGATGGCCTCGACCTATCACAACGGCCGGTCGCGGTCGGGGCATCGTGTCTCCTGTGCCCGCGGCAGGAATGCGGCCATCGTCAGGAGGTCCGCTCCACCTCGACGTGGCTGCAGTGAGGCTGAAGCGGCAGGGTTACCTGAAAGCAGGCTCCCGTCAAAGTACCGTTGACCAGTTCGAGCTGGCCGCCAAGCCTTTCCACGATCCGGTGGCTGATATTCAACCCCAGGCCAAGACCAACGCCCGCCCCCGAGTGGGTGGAAGTTCCTGCGCGCACGAACTTGTCGAAAATGCTTTCCCTGTAGGGCTCGGGAATGCCGCTGCCATTGTCCGAGATTTCGACCACATATTTATCCTTCTCCAGACGCGACGTGACGTGAACCTGCGGATCAGGCGAATCATTGTGCGAGATGGCATTGGCGATAATGTTGATGAAGACCTGACTGAGGCGCCCTGAATCAGCAAGAACCCAGGCGTTCCCTGCCCTAGGCCCGATCTCGATCGATACGGTGCGGCGCCGGGCAAGCGCCTCGCAAACGGTGATGGCGCGGTCGAGCACCGCCTCGCCATCGGTCAGCGTATTCTCCCAGTTTCTCTCTCCATGCTCCAGCGCGCTCAGATCCAGGATTTCCTCGATAAGTCGGGTCAGGCGCACGCTCTCGTTATGTATGGTGGAGATGAATCGCTCGGTCTGTTCCGCAGGCAGGTCGCGTTCCGTCATCAGTATTTCCGAGAACGAACGGATCGACGTCATGGGCGTGCGGATCTCGTGGCTAACCTGCGAGAGGAAGTCGTCCTTCTGGCGGTGCAATTCCTGCAGCTTGGCGTTCGCTTCCTGCAATTGCTGGGCAGTCGTGTGAAGCTCGCGCGATTTCAGCTCGAGCTCATGGGAATATTCCATCACCTGCTGGGTTTCGTCCGCCATCCGCATCACTTCTTCCAGCGATATGGTATCGCCGGCAACGACGGTCGTGAGCAGAATATGCGCCGAGGCCGAGCCGATGGAGCCGGCCAGTTCCTTCTCCAGCGTCGCGATGAAATCGGGCGGCACGTCCGCATCCGAATTGGAATGGCTGTGGAC
>QGUU01000607.1 GCA_003242525.1 Pseudomonadota bacterium
AGTTCGCGGCAAAGGTCAGAGCCTCCCATGCATGTGCCGTGTCCAATTGCACGACAGCCCTGCACCTTGCGCTCAAAGCGGTCGGCGTCGGCATCGACGATGAAGTCATCACCGTCAGCCACAGCTTCATCGCCACCGCCAACGCAATCCGCTATTGCGGTGCGATTCCGGTCTTCGTCGACATAGAGGAATGCGGCTTCAACATTGATCCCGCACTGATCGTCCCCGCGATTACCAGCCGGACGAAGGCCATCCTTTGCGTCCATCAACTGGGCATGCCCTGCGATCTGGCCCGCATCATCGAGATCGGTCGCCGCCACGGCATCCCCGTAATCGAAGATGCTGCGTGCGCGACCGGCAGCGAAATTCTCTGGGGCAGCGAATGGGAGCCCATCGGCAGGCCGCACGGCGACATAGCCTGCTTTTCCTTCCATCCCCGCAAGGTGGTGACAACCGGCGACGGTGGCATGCTGACCACCAGCAATCCCGAATACGACCAGAAGTTCAGGCTATGGCGCCAGCATGGCATGAGCGTCTCCGATACGCTGCGCCATGGCTCACGAACGGTCATCCATGAAGACTATCCGGAGCTTGGCTACAACTACCGCATGACCGACCTGCAGGCGGCGCTCGGCCGCGTGCAACTGCAACGCCTTCCCGAAATCATCGGGCGTCGTCGCGAACTGGCTCGACGTTATGGCGAGGCCCTGGCATCGATCCCCGGCGTCGTCGTGCCTCGGGAACCTGCCTGGGCGCGCAGCAACTGGCAGAGCTATTGCATCGGTCTCCCCGTTGGCGCCAATCAGAGGGAGGTGATGCAGACCATGCTCGATCACGCAGTCGCGACACGACGCGGGGTAATGAACGCCCACCTTGAGGACGCGTACCAGCGCTGTCAGTCCTATGTTGCAGGTTCGGATCTGGATCGCGGCGTCGAGATGCAACACCATGCCATCATCCTGCCGCTGGCAGTGCAGATGACCGACGACGACGTCGATTTCGTTGTGGACACCTTGCGATTGGCGCTGCGTCAAGCCGAACAGCCTGCTTGACGCAGGTCCCCGCCTCCCGCCGGTCAGGCTGCCCTAAGAAGGCGCGAGCGGATAGGAGCGGGAAGCGACTCGGGCGGCAGCAGCTTCACGAGGGCGCCAAGGCATAGTATCCCGGCAACCAGCGTGACCAGCGTTCCGATCGCCGTGGCCTGCCAGAAAGAGGCCAGCATGGTCAGCGCGAACACGCCGGCCGAAGTCGGCAGCAGCATCAGCCCGAGCCTTATATTGGCCGCGGACCAGCGGAATCCGCTCATCCGGCGCACGATGCAAAAGACCAGCACGGCATGGAAGGCATACAGCCCAAAAAACGCCGCGCCAGCCCCGGCCACGCCGAAATAAGGCGTCAGCCACCACGCCAAGCTCAGATGCGTTGCGGTTGCAATGACCTCGGTGACAAGGAGGATTACCTGCCTGTTCTTGGCGACAATGATGAAGCCGATCGGCCAAGCGATAATGCGCAGCATCATGCCAAGGCATATCCAGCGCAGCGCAACGCCCGCGTCGTGGAACTTCGACGAATAAAGCAACTCGATCACGAATGGGGCCCAGGACAATGTGGCGAGAAGACCCGGCCCCGCCAGTAGCATGCCGACTTGCGCCTGCTCATTGACGAGCCTGTTGCACGCCTCGTTATCGTTGCAGACAGCCGACAGCCGGGGATAGAAATCGGCGCCCATCGCCTGCAGGACAAAGCCCGCATAAATGCCGCCGACCGTCCAGGCCGCCTGGTAGAGCCCAGCGGCCGTCGGCCCGTGCGTTTGCATGACAAGAAGCCTGATAAGGTAGGCGGCGGCGACCGTCAGAAGCCCGGTCACCAGGAAGACCAGGCCCAGTTTCATGAGGCCTGGAGCTTCACGCCGGATATCGGGGGGCGTCAGCGACACCTGCGGCA
>QGUU01000608.1 GCA_003242525.1 Pseudomonadota bacterium
AGCAATCGACAGGCCTGTCTGTCCCTTGGCGAGGTTGCGGCGGTAGAGGGCGTTGGATTCAGCCGCCGTTGAATGGCCCGCCTAGGTCCGGAACAGCCAAGGCTTGTCGCGCCGCACCTGTGGCTCACGCCCCTCAGAGTCTCTCGTAGCAGCCATCGTCGTGTGTTCCTTCGCACATGCGAAAGGAAACGTTAGCGCAACGTGCGGGATCCGCAACCGTCTGGAGGCCGCGGCGCACTGAGCGAGCTTCGCTGCGGGCAGTCCATATCTCCCGCGGCCAGCGATTGTGCTAAGGCTGTCTTCTCCGCACCAGCCATTTCAGTGCCCGCCCCGGAAGTGAACCTCATGTTGCGCCGCCTGGCCGAGTATGCCTTCAACAATGCCTACCTACTGCTCAGCGCGATGGGACTGTTCTGGGCAGGCAATCAAGTGCTCGGGCGCGCTGCGGCCGGCCACATTCCCCCGATTGCCCTCGCGTTCCTACGCTGGACGTTTGCAACCGCAATCGTGCTGCCCTTCGCCATGCCTCACCTCAGGCGGGACTGGCCGGTGGTGCGGGAAACGTGGCCCCTGCTGGCCTTTCTCGGTGTGACCGGAGGCGGGGCGTTCAATACGTTGCAGTATATCGGGTTGAACTATACGACCGCCCTCAACAGCCTGGTGCTGAACTCAACGGCGCCGGTCCTGATCGCCATCGCCTGTGTCTTCCTCTTCAACGACAGGCTCACTGTCCGGCAGGTGATCGGAATATTGATTTCGATGGCCGGAGTACTGGTCGTGATATCGAGGGGCGAACTCGGTGTGCTGCTGACCCTCAGCCTTAATCGCGGTGACCTGCTGATCCTGTTAGGTATGGTGACCACGGCCATCTACACAGCGTATTTGCGGCTACGGCCCCGCATAGAATGGATCACGTTTCTTTTCTGGATGTTTCTGGCGTCCGCCCTGTTCAATTTGCCGCTCGTATTGGTCGAGATGTTTGTATTCGGGAAAATCATTCAGCCGACGTTGTTCACCTTCTTGACCGTCGGATACGTCTCGATATTCCCCAGCATTCTCGCTTATTTGTTTTTTGCACGCGGAGTCGAGCTGATCGGGGGTGTGCGCGCTGGCATCTTCATGCACCTCATCCCCCTTTATGGCGCGCTGCTGGCGATCTGGCTCTTGGGAGAGCCTCTCGCCCTGTTCCACGTCGTCGGGTTCGCATTGATTTTGGCGGGTGTAGCACTAACGAGCCGCAAACCATGAGGTTTGCGGCTCGAAAAACCGTCGATCCCTTCGACCGAAACTACTGCTGATTCGAAGGGGGTGTCGTCGTTTCAGGCGGCGATGTCGTCTTCGGCGGAGTGCTTTGCGGTGCCGGACTCGTCGTCTCAGGCGCTGTTGTCCGCGGAGTCGTCGCCGTTGTTGTCGGCTCATCTCGCGGGAACAACAGGGCCACGAGTAGCACGACCACGACGACCGCGCCAATCAACCACCATATTCGGCTATCCATGCCGGCCTCCAAAATTTCACCTGTGTCCGAACAAAACGTGCGCAGGGCGCGGATGTTCCGGACGGCCCTGAGGTCGCACTACGGAGGATCGGCTCATAATCGCAGTGCAGCACACGCTCGCGCTTTCAACTCGCGACTAGCTGGCGAGTTCCTAGCAAGCGTTTGGTGGCGCCGAAGCCGATGGCGGCACTGAGCATGCAGGCAAGCGCCTGCGCATTTGGCCCACGAAGATCCTGAACCATACCCTTGCCAGGGCGTTCCGCATGTGAGGATTACCCAGTGCAGCGATTGGGGGCTGGAAAGCCATGGCGCGAAAGAAGGAGCAGCGGAACGCCAAAGAAAAGAAGGTCGAAAGACCTAAGAAAGCCGTGCGCGGCTCGCGCCGGATGCACCCCGCCGGTCCTCATGCGCGACCCGAGCTGACGGACGATGCTGCTACCCCAGGT
>QGUU01000128.1 GCA_003242525.1 Pseudomonadota bacterium
GCTCCAGATAGGCGTGGGGGCGCTATGAAAATCATCTGTTCGCATTGTGCGGGCCTGGGTTTTGTTTTCGACTGTCCGAAGTGGCCCGAATGTGGGTGTCCGGAAGGCGGGGGAATGCAGAAGAACTGTCCCGGGCGGTCGGTGATGTGTGTGTGCCAATCCAACATGAGGGGCGATATGACGGGGGAGCAGATACTGCGGCGCGCTATTGAAGAAGCGCGCCGTGATCCGTATGGCGGCAAGGTGATGCTGACAATCGAACAGGCAGAACGCGTTCTCCGATCGTTGACAACAGCCTCGGAAGCAGAAGTCGCATTTTCTCAGTCAAAAGATGACCAGCGCGGGTCGGGTGCTCAAACAGGCTAGAATATTTGCCGTGCAGGCACAGTGTTCTAGGCAACCAAAACGCTGCACGCTTGAGGGCGTCGAAGCAAGTCCTCGATTTAATGGTCGGAGTGGCGGGATTCGAACCCACGACCCCTTGACCCCCAGTCAAGTGCGCTACCGGGCTGCGCTACACTCCGAACCGCGCAAAGCCCTATATTCTCAAGGCTTGAGAAGCAAGAGGCGAATTGGTCGAAATGGCGAGAAGTGGAACAAACGCGGCAACTTGAAGCTCCAATGAGCAGCTTTCCGTGGCGTGGCCATGCGCGCTCGACCGCTACGACGCCGGCCGCTGCCACTGGCGCGCAACGATTTCCATAAACTAACAGGCTCTTCACCATGAGGGTGAACGCTAGGCGCAGGCTTCTCGAAATATGTTGACTTTTATACAAACGAAGAACAAATTGGGAACATATCAAAAACAGGAGCGTGCCTATGACCGATTTTGTTCAGGATGTCGTCTCGCTGGTCTGCATGAGCACTTTCTTGGTTTCCCTGGCCATCTGGATCGGAGCGCTCTGAGTCTCAGCTCGCGAAGCGGCATCGCATTAAGGTTTTTTCCACGCCAATCCCTCTAATGAATCTGCGGAAAAGGGGGGAAAGGCGGTGTCTGTGATTGTTGTAGCAGGCTTTCTGGTCTGCGTTCTTGGCCTGATTTTTGTACTGGTACTGCTTCCACTCGGTGAGCGGACAATCAGGTACGAGCGGCTGGTTCGGGCTGAGCGAGACAGGCTTTGGCAGGCGCTGTGGCCGCTTGGCCGTTCTGCCGGCTGGTCGGGAGGGCTCCACTCCGTCCAGGGCTTTCGCGGCGGAGCCACGATAACCGTGTCTCGGAGATGGCGGCGTGGCGCTCCGGTCCGGCGCAAGATCGCTCTTGACGATGTCGTTCAGGGGCGGCGCTTTTCTCTACGCGTCGTGGATGACAGCGCGTTTGGAACCTCGTTTTGGGCCCACTATCGGGAAACCGTCGAACTTGTTCCTGAAGGCGATTCAGTACGTGTTGGCATAAGCCGTACGGATCGCTACCGCGGTGTTGTTTTGTTTGCCGTCCGCCATTTTGCGACGTGGCGTCGGCTATTGCGCCTGAAGCTGTGGGCCGAGAGCAAGCATTGCCGCCGCCCAGGTTGGTCCCAGTCGCTTGGCAAGCTCGGCCTTTCGGGGCTTTCGGCGCTTATCTTTTAGCCGCGTTCGCCTTCAAGGGTTCGGATTCCCTTCAATATGCTGGCAGGTCGGCCCTGAGTCTGCGGGTTCCCACGTCACGCAGGGCTCGGGGCGTGCGCCTGTTACGTCCGCCCGCCGGCTCAACCGGTTTTGCGCAAGGACTCGGAGTTGAGCAGTTCGGCTGGACCGAAAACGTGCTCGAAAGCCTGCTTGAGGGCAATGTCTAGGTCAGCCATCGTCACTGGAAGGCCGAGGTCGACAAGACTGGTGACGCCGTGATCTGTGACGCCACAAGGCACGATTCCGCCAAAGTGCGACAGGTCTGGTTCGACATTGATTGCAATGCCGTGGATGCTCACCCAGCGCCGGAGCCTGATGCCGATGGCGGCGATCTTGTCCTCCGCCGGCGTGCCGTCTGCCATGGCCGGCCTATCCGGCCGGACAACCCAGACGCCGACCCGGTCTTCTCGCCGTTCGCCGCGTACATTGAAAGCGGCCAATGTGGTGATGATCCATTCCTCGAGCGCGGCGACGAAGGCGCGTACATCCTCGCGTCGCCGTTTCAGGTCCAGCATGACGTAAGCGACCCTCTGGCCGGGACCATGATAGGTATATTCGCCGCCCCTTCCGGCGGCGAACACGGGGAAGCGGTGAGGATCGATCAGATCCTCTTGCCGAGCCGAAGTGCCGGCCGTGTAGAGTGGCGGATGTTCCACAAGCCACACGAGCTCGCGGTCGCTACCTTCCCTGATCGCGGTAGCGCGGGCTTCCATGACGGCTAGCGCTTCAGGGTAGGGGGTAAGGCCAGGTTCGATCAACCAATCGACCGGAGCGGAGCCCGGAACGGGCAGGAAGGATGTGGCTAGCTGGCTGCGTTCGGGCATGGCTCTTTCTCGCCGCCCACATATGGAGGCAAAAGGCATCGGCGTCCAGACGGTGGGGGCAGCGGCGCGCCGGTGCCAATCTGCGCCATTGGCTAGGATTTAACGAAAGGTTGAGGCTCTTCTGGCATGAAGGCTCCATGACCGAAGAGCAGCGGAAGAAAGTGTCGTCCTGGAAGGATGTGGGCCTTTGCCTGCTCCACGTAGGCGTTATCTTTGTGCCGATCGCGTTCTGCATGCTGCTTCTCGCCGGCATATCCATGCAGAAAACCGCAACGTCGAAAATCGATCCGATAGAAACGGGAACTGTCCAGGCGCGCTGATCGCAGGCCCCGGCAGCATGGACCAGAGTTCAGGTTGTAATGATGGTGCGGTCGAGAAGACTCGAACTTCCACGGGTTGCCCCACAGCGACCTCAACGCTGCGCGTCTACCAATTCCGCCACGACCGCACGTCGCAGGAAAGTCCGGCGGGAGCCGGCTCGCGGCGTGTAGCAAATCGCCTTACGCGAAACAAGGGTCCGCAACGCAATATTCGTCATGCTTCGGGGACAAGTTGACGCCGGTCGCCGCAACGTGTCGAAAAAGCGAGTCCGATTTGCGCTAACCTGCGCGCATGAGGCACGAAAAGGCGCATTTCGTTTGATATTGCCGCGCATTGCAAGTTAGAGCTTGCGCGCATCCTTTCGCAGATTCCGGCATTGGGAGCAGCCGATGGACGGCCAGGACGAACACCAGACTGTGGCCCCGGCCGAGAGCGCGCGCGCCGACATATATGACGAGGACGGCGTGATCCGTTCGTCGTTTCTCGCGCAGATCGGTGCAGCCGTTGCCGAGGGCGACACTGCCGCCCTCAAGCGCGATGTCACCGCCCTGCATTCGTCGGAGCTGGGCGATCTGCTTGAGGCCCTGCTGCCAGAGCAGCGGCGGGAGCTTGTGCGCCTGCTGGGCACAGACTTCGATTTCGGCGCCCTGACCGAGGTTGACGAAGCGATTCGCCTCGACATCGTGGATAACCTGCCGAACGCGCAGATCGCGCAGGCGGTTCAGGAGCTCGATTCCGACGACGCCGTCTACATCCTGGAAGACCTCGACCAGGAGGATCAGGACGAAATCCTCTCGCAGCTCCCCTTCACCGAGCGGATCAGGCTGCGGCGGGCTCTCGACTATCCGGAAGAGACGGCCGGCCGGCGCATGCAGACGGAGTTCGTCGCAGTGCCGCCTTTCTGGACGGTCGGCCAGACCATCGACTACATGCGTGAAGACAAGAATCTGCCGGACAGGTTCAGCCAGGTTTTCGTCATCGACCCGACCTTCAAGCTGCTTGGCGCGGTGGATCTCGATCAGATCCTGCGCACCAAACGCGCGGTGAAGATCCAGGACGTGATGCATGAGACGCGCCACGCCATTCCCGCCACCATGGACCAGGAGGAGGCGGCGCGCGAATTCGAGCAGTATGACCTTCTGTCCGCCGCCGTCGTGGACGAGAACGACAGGCTTGTCGGCGTCCTGACCATCGATGACGTGGTCGACGTGATCCAGGAGGAAGCCGAAGAAGATCTGATGCGCATGGGCGGCGTTGGTGACGAGGAATTGTCCGACTCGGTGCTGTCGACGTCGCGCTCGCGCGTGCCCTGGCTGCTGGTCAACCTGGTGACCGCCTTCTTGACCGCCTCGGTGATCAGCCTTTTTGATCGCACCATAGAGCACATCGTTGCGCTTGCGGTGCTGATGCCGATCGTCGCCGGCATGGGCGGAAATGCGGGATCGCAAACCATGACCGTCACGGTGCGCGCGCTGGCGACGAAGGATCTGGACATCTACAACGCCTGGCGCGTGATCCGCCGCGAACTCGGCGTCGGCCTCATCAACGGAACCGTATTTGCGATATTGATAGGGGTGGTGGCCGGCACTTGGTTTGGGAATGCCAACATAGGTGGCATCATCGCCGCGGCCATGGTCATCAACATGTTCGCCGCCGCCCTGGCCGGCATCTTGATTCCCCTTGCGCTCGACCGGCTGGGAATAGATCCGGCCGTCGCGTCCGCGGTTTTTGTTACCGCAGTTACCGATGTCGTGGGCTTCTTTGCGTTTCTCGGGTTGGCGACCTGGTGGTTCGGCATGCTTTGAACGTGCCGAAGGCTCATCGCGAACGCGAATTGACTCTTACGTAAACGCGGTGCGAGATTCCCCCTTCGGCGTTGCCGGACAGCCGAACGTCGCGGAAAAGTCGAGCGGGACGTGAAAGGCCGACGAAAAGATTTCCAGTGTGCGGAGTGACGATGCGGGAATACTACTCGATCACGGAATTGACGCGCGAATTCGACATATCAACCCGTACTCTGCGCTTCTACGAGGACGAGGGGCTGATATCGCCGATACGTCGTGGTCGCACCCGTCTTTTCCGCCCGTCGGACCGGCATCTCATCCGGCAGATATTGCGGGGCAAGCGCCTTGGCTTTTCCATCAGCGAGATTCGCGAAATCATTCAGATGTACAAGGAGCCTCCCGGAGAGGTCGGCCAGCTCAAGCTGATGATCCGGCGGATCGAGGAAAAGCGAGAGGAGCTCCGCCAGAAGCGGCGCGATCTTGAGGAAACCTTGGCGGAGCTCGATCAGGCGGAGGAATCCTGTGTCGAGCGACTGGTCGAACTGGGCGTGACCACCTGAGGAAAGCCAGGTTTGCCGTGCCGCTGAGCCGGAGGAGCCGCCAAGGCGGCTCCGGTCATCTCAGATCCAGCGTCGCACCCGTTTGGCGTAATCGTGGAACCTCTTGCCGAATCGGCCCGCCAGAACCTTTTCCTCGTGTTCGATGGCCAGTTTCTGCGTGGCGAAGGCTGCCAGAAATGCCGCCAGGATGAACCAGACGCTGCCGACGAACAGGCCAATGCCGATCAGCAGCAGGGTGTTGGCCAGGTAAATCGGGTTGCGGCTTATCGCGAAGGCGCCGCCGGTCAGCAGCTTCTCGGGTACGCCGCGAGGGTTGAGCGTGGTGCGAGCTGCCTTCATCGCGCGAAACGCTGTTATCCATAGCGCGATAGCGGCAAGGACGACGATGCCGCCGATCACCAAAAGCAGTTCAGCCAGCAAGCCCAGCAGCCATGGCAGCGGGTAGGCGGACTGAAGGGCGATGGCTGCAATCAGCGCGATGAGGTAGATGACAGGCGGCCAGGGTATTCTGCCAGTGGTAACTTCCGGATTCGTCATTCCATTCCCCCTTCCACCGCGCTGTCCGTTTCCGCCGTGCAGGTGCTGGCAAAGTCAGCGACCCTTGCCCGCAGTGCGGCATCCACTTCCCCCCGGTCGAGGCGGCCGAGCATGTCCTCGTCCGCTAGCCTGCCCAGCATACAGTCACAGTAGCCGGTACAGAAGACGATGTCGCGCAACTCGCGGCAGGAAGCCTGGCATGACGAGATGAAGGCCTGCTCAGGCGACAGTGCTGGCGGCGGAGCGATCTGGGACAGTAGCCACACGCCACCAATCAGCACGGGCTGGTGTAACAGGTAAAAGGCCAGGCTGTGCTGTCCTACCAATATCAGCGGTCCCGCCCACCTTGCGGGCGACCAGCTACGGAGCCGCTCAAGCAGGCCGAGCCTCAGGGCCATCTGTGTCGTCGCCATCCCGGCAAGAACCGCGCCGAACCAGGGAAAAAGCGGCACGTAATCGTTGGAACGCGGGTTGACCGGCGACAGGCCGATCCACCAAAGCGCGGGATGATCGAAGGCTGGCATCCGCAAATAGTGAGGCACCGCGACGACAAGGAGAGCTGCAGTGGCGGTGACGAATGCCGGCAGCCTCACGAAAAGCAGGCCCAGGACGCTGGCCAGGGCAATGTGGTGCAGTATGCCGAAAAAGATAAAGCTGTCCGGCGTCGCGAACCGGGTGGCCACGGTGATTGCTGCCGCCGCCGCGACAATCCTCGCCAGCCTTTTCCAGAAGTTTTTCCAGCGAATGCCGTTGCCGTGGGCAAGCACAAGGCTCACGCCGACCAGGAATAGAAAGGTGGAGGCAATTCCGCGCGCGTAGAGTTTCCAGCCGCCGAAGGCGGTGAGGCCCGGAGAAACGTAGCCGAAGAATTCGAGGTCCCAGGTGAAGTGATAGCTCACCATGGCAAGCAGGGCCGCACCACGCGCTGCGTCGATCGCGAAGATACGCCGCGACGGCTTCCCGTTCGTGGCGGTAGTGGGCTTCAAAGTCATCTAGCGCGATCCACTCCCTGCAGGAACGCATCAGCGGTAGGGCCAAAGCCTTGCGCTGTAAAGTTGGGCCAACGCCGGAAACCCATTGGCCTGCCTCACTTTCCGACAAGAGAACGTCGGTTTCCTGCTACTGAAAAGTCTCGTGCAAGTGCACAATTCCCATGGCCAATCTTCGCTGGGTCCCATGTCTGTCCACGTTCGTCATCCGATCTGGCTTCCGGCTGTGCGACCGGCGGACGCGCGGACCTTTGCCACTCTCTATGCCATCGAGTCCTTCGCCAGGGCGACCGTTTCCAGCGTCATTCCGATCCAGGCATACGAGATCCTGCGCAGCGAGCAGACCGTATCCATTCTCTACACGCTTGTTTCGCTGACGGGCCTGTCGGTCACGCTGTTCATGCCGCTGCTCATGCGCCGTTTTGCGCGTCGCTGGGTCTATACGGCGGGCGCGGCTCTTCT